>CAXTRY010000076.1:5941-13415 GCA_964246805.1 uncultured Acidobacteriaceae bacterium | reverse complement strand
GGGCGAGGGTCAAAGGGGGAAGGGTCAAAGCGGGAAGGCGAAAATCGGCTCCGTTACACTGGATGACATCAGACTAGCAGAGGGAGACGCATGAAGCGTGAGTGGCATAAGTGGTTTTCGCCGCGGCTTGGGCGCGATATGGAACTGCTGATCTTTGGCCATGGCGGGCTGCCGGCGATCGTGTTTCCTTCCTCGTGCGGACGGTTCTACGAGTTTGAGGAGTATGGGATGGTCGGGGCGCTTGAGGGGCAAATCGAGCGCGGCGAGGCGCAGCTGTTCTGCGTGGACTCCGTGGACGCGGAGAGCTGGTACAACCGGGGGGTCGGCCCGCGATGGCGCATGGCGCGGCACGTACAGTATGAGAGCTATGTGCTGGAAGAGGTGGTGCCGCTGACGCGAGCGGTGGGGAACTGGGGACCGCTGGCGGCCGTCGGAGTCAGCTTTGGGGGATATCATGCGCTGAACATCGCGCTGCGGCGGCCGGATATTTTCAAGGCCGTGCTATCGATGGGCGGTGCGTTCGATATGTCGGGGTTTCTGGGCGGGTATAGCGACGACGATACGTACTTCAACAATCCGGTGCAATACCTGCCGAACATGAGCGATCCATGGCATCTGGACCGATACCGGCAGAACACCTATGTACTGGCGACCGGTGTGCATGACATCTGCAGGGGGCGGACGGAATGGATGGCGGAGATCATGCGGCGTAAGGGTATCCCGGTGCGGCTGGATGTCTGGGGAGACGGATCGCTGCACGATTGGCCGGAATGGCGAAAGATGGTGCGGGTGTATTTGTAGGGACTAAGGGTAGACTTGGTGGAACGCAGAGGAGGATGTGTGAAGAAGATCGGTGTTTTATTCGGCATGGAGAACACGTTTCCAGGGGCTTTGGTCGAGCGGATTAATTCGATGGAACTGGACGGGATTACGGCGGAGTTTGTGCAACTGGGTGGAGTAAGGATGGCGGAGCCTTCGGGGTATACGGTCATCGTGGATCGCATCTCGCACGATATGCCGTTTTACCGAGCTTATTTAAAGAACGCCGTGTTGACGGGAACGCAAGTTATCAACAATCCATTCTGGTGGTCGGCGGACGACAAGTTTTTCAACTATGCGCTGGCCAAGAAGCTGGGGGTGGCCGTGCCTAAGACGGTGCTGCTGCCGCATAAGATGTTCCCGCCCGAGATCAATGAACGATCGGTGCGCAACTTGGAATATCCGTTGGATTGGGACGGAATATTCGACTATATCGGGTTTCCGGCGTTTTTAAAGCCGCACGATGGGGGCGGATGGCGCGATGTATTTCATGTGCATAGTCCACATGAGTTCTTCCATGCTTATGACAAGACACGCGACTTATGCACGACGCTGCAGTCCGCGGTGAATTTCGACGAATATTTTCGCTGCTATGTGGTGGGGCGGGAGGAGGTACGCATCATGCCTTACGATCCGCGGCGGCCGCATCATGAGCGGTACGTTCTGGAACCCCCGGCTTACGACCCGAAATTGTTGGAACGGGTAGAAAGGGATGCGCTGACACTCTGCCGCGCGCTGGGGTACGACCTGAACACGGTGGAGTTCGCGGTGGAGGATGGCGTGCCGTATGCGATCGACTTCATGAATCCGGCACCGGACGCGGACCTGCACTCAGTCGGTAAGGAGAACTTCGAGTGGATCGTGGACCGCGTAGCGAAGCTGGCGGTGCAGAAGGCGCAGGCATCGGAAGAGTTCGATCCGGGGATGGTGTGGAGCCGGTTTTTGGCTCCGACCGCGACTGGGGCGAAGGTGCCGGCGAAGAAAGTTCCGGGAAAGAAGGCGGCCAAGAAGACGGCGAAGAAAGCCGCAAAGAAATCGGCTAAGCCGGTCTAGCTCAGGCATACACTCAAGTAAGGAGAAGGACATGGGAAGCATTGAGGATGGTCGCAAGGCAGTTCAGGGTTTCATGGCTCCCGATCTGAAGGCGTTAGCAGTACGGTTGGAGGCGCTGGAGAAAAACCATGAACCTAAGGCTTGACCATAGTGACGCTATGAATCAGGAGAAGCTTTCTGCTTTCCAAAGATTTGTTGCCGCCCAGTACGAAATGGTAATGGCGAATATGGCTGCCAACCATGCAAGCATGATGAATATGTTGGACATGGATAAGCGGCTTGCGCTTGGAAAGCGAGCGCAAGTCTGAACCGCAGCACGCTTAGGAGCATCGCAGTGCGATGCGGTAGAGTAGGCAGCATCCATCGGTGAGGTACAAGGTATGCGGCCATCGTTTTCGCTGGGCATCGAAGAGGAGTACCAGACGGTTGACCCGGAGACGCGGGATCTGCGGTCGCATATTGCGACGGAGATGCTGTCGCAGGGCAAGTTGCGGCTTGAGGAACGGGTGAAGGCCGAGCTGCACCAGTCAGTGATCGAGGTGGGAACGCGGGTCTGCCGGAACATCCAGGAGGCGGAGGAGGACCTATTCGACCTGCGCAGGAATATGATCCGGCTGGCGGAGGAGAATGGGTTGGTGCTGGTGGCGGGGGCTACGCATCCGTTTGCGGATTGGAAGCACCAGGAGATCTATCCGGACCCGCGATACGCGCAAGTCGTGGAGGATTTGCAGTTGGTGGCGCGGGCGAACCTGATCTTTGGGCTACATGTGCACGTGGGGATCGAAGACCGGGAAGCGGCGATCCGGATTATGAATTCGTTGCGCTATTTTCTTCCGCATATTCTGGCGTTGTCGACTAATTCACCGTTTTGGATGGGGCTGGAGACTGGATATAAAAGTTACAGGGCTAAGGTCTTCGAGAACTTTCCACGGACTAATTTGCCGGATGCATTTGCGAGTTATACGGAATACGAGAATTATGTCAATCTATTGGTGAAGACGGGCTCGATCGATAACGCGAAGAAGCTATGGTGGGACGTCAGGCCGCATCCTTATTTTTCAACGGTGGAGGTAAGAATCTGCGATATTCCCATGCGGGCGAAGGAGACGATCGCGATCGCGGCACTGATCCAGGCTACGGTGGCTAAGCTGCACCTGCTGCATGAACGCAATATCGATTACCGGCAGTACTCTCGGGCCTTGCTGATGGAGAATAAGTTTCGCGCGGTGCGTTACGGTCTGGAAGGCAAACTGATTGACTTTGGAAAGGAGGCCGAGGTTCCAGTTCGGGATTTGATTTTGGAATACCTGTCGTTTGTCGATGAGGTACTGGACGAGCTAGGGAGCCGCGAGGAGATAAGCTACATCCACACGATGCTGGCGCAAGGATCGGGCGCGGACCGGCAGCTGCGGGTATTTCGCGAAACGGGAAGCCTGCACAGCGTTGTGGATTTCATGGTGGGCGAGACGAGGGCGGACTTGTAACCGCTCGTACATACCGGTTGTAGGATAAGTGAGGGGGATGCGATGACGACAGGTCTGGTGAGCGGAATGGTAACGGATGGCATGAGTGCCGCAGCTCAGGCCGGAGCGGCGATGCTGCGGGCCACATCCTTTCCGGCGGAGTTTATTCCCGGAGCGAGGAACGCGGTCTCGACCTGCCTGCGCATCCAGCCGGAGGAGAAGGTTACGCTGATCACGGACGAGAGCTGCGTGACGATTGCGGCGTCGTTAGCGAGCGAACTCGATCGGATCGGCTGCGCGTGGAGTGGGTTCGTACTGGAGGCGGAGGCGGCGCGGCCTCTGGTGGAGATGCCGCGGACGGTGCTCGACGACATGGAGAGCTCGCAGGTAAGCATCTTTGCGGTCGTGGTGCAGCCGAATGAGCTGCGCAGCCGGATGCAGATGACGGACGTGGTGAATCGCCGGCGGATGCGCCATGCCCATATGGTGAACATAACGCCCGAGATCATGATGCAGGGGATGCGGGCGGACTTCGAGGCGATCGACCGGCTGAGCCAGGCGGTGCTCGACAAAGTGCGCGCGGCGACGTATGTACGGGCGACGACGACGGCGGGGACGGACATCCATGCTGAACTGACCTCCGACTATAAGTGGTTCAAAACATCGGGGATCATTTCGACGGAGAAGTGGGGAAACCTGCCCGGAGGAGAGTGCTTTACGGCACCGGCGGAGGTGAATGGGGTGTTTGTAGTGGATGGTGTAGTGGGGGATTTCCTCTGCGCGCGATATGGCATTCTGCGCGAGACCCCGTTGACGATCAACATCGAGGGGAACCGGATTACGAAGGTTTCTTCCTTGAACAAGGAACTTGAAAGGGACTTCTGGGCGTACACGCATACGGACGCGAACTCCGACCGGGTGGGGGAGTTCGCAATCGGCACGAACATCGGGGTAGAGCGGGTGATTGGGAACATCTTGCAGGATGAGAAGTTTCCCGGAGTGCATATCGCGTTCGGCGATCCGTATGGAGCGCATACCGGCGCGCCCTGGCGGTCGTCCACGCATATCGATGTCGTGGGGCTGGGGTTCAATATCTGGCTTGGGAACGCGGGTGGCGAGGAGCAGATTATGCGGGATGGGGAGTTCCTCTTGGACGCCTGATGCCATCGGCAGAGTTCTTTTTGGAGTCGACCAGGCTGAAGTTTCGTTGCTGGACCGAGGAGGACGCGCCTCTGGCGGTGAGCCTTTGGGGCGATCCTGAGGTGACGTTCTTTCTTGGTGGAGCGTTGACGGAGGAGCAGTGCCGCGCGAAGCTGCGAGTGGAGATGGATCGGCAGGAGCGGTTCGGGGTGCAATATTGGCCCATGTTCGAGCGGGCCACGGGAGCGTTTGTGGGGGTCGCGGGAATGCGGCCTTACCACGACGAGACGGAGGTGCGCGAGGTGGGGGTGCATATCGCGCGGCGGTTCTGGAGCGCGAAGCTGGGCGAAGAAGCGGCCCGGGCGGTGATGGGATACGGGTTTGAGGTGCTCAAGTTGGAGGCGCTGGTCGCGGGGCATCATCCGGAGAATGTGCATTCGAAAGCGCTGATGGCCAGGCTCGGTCTCACCTATACGCATGAGGAGCCATGGGGGCCGCTGAACCTGATGCATCCGTACTATCGCATGGAGCGGCAAGCCTGAGGGAGTCGGTGTCGTCAGTGGGGGAGGCTGGTGGCGAAAGCGTCGAGGGAGAGATTGCGTAAGAGGTTCCGCCGGAGGCCAGAGTAGACCTGGTCGAGACCTTTGCTTGCCTGTTCGATCTTGTCGAAGGGGAGAGCGAGGCGGTCGAGCTCGGCGCGGAGGTCGGTGTTGCGGAGGAGCTCGGGGGTGCCGGAGTCAAGCAGGAGAAGATCTTCCAGAAGGAGGGCGAGGGCGCGGAGGAGCACGGTGGTTTTGTGCTGGCCTTCCGCACCGGCGCGGTAGGTCTCGGTCATCTTGAAGAGGGCGGTGTGATCGTTGGCGGCGGAGGCGTCGCGGAGGAGGAGAAGAGCGTCGGCGCGGGCGGCGATGTAGGCGGCGAGATCGAAGCCGAGGGCCTTACCGGCTGCACCCTGGGCGAGGCGGGCGATTAGGGAGCGCTGCCGGGGCGGCACGTCGGGGCGGCGGTCGGCGAGAAGCATTTCGATCTCTTCCACAGGCAGAGCGCCGAGGCGAACGGTGGCGCAGCGGGAGCGAATGGTGGGGAGGAGCTCGCCGGGGTTCTCGGCCAGGAGGATGAGGTGGGCGTAGGGCGGCGGCTCTTCGAGGACTTTGAGGAGGGAGTTGGCGGCCTCCTTCATAAAGCTGGCGGCGGTGAGGATGAAGATCTTGCGCGGGGCCTCGGAGGGGAGGGTGTGGGAGCGTTGGATTAGGGTACGGACCTGGCCGAGCTTGATGAGGAGCTGGGGCGGGTCGGGCGGCAGGATGAGCACGTCCGGGTGGGGCTGGATGAGGACGCGGGTCTCTTTTTTATCGGTCTCGCGGAGGTCTTCGCGGGTTGCCACGGCGGCGGCTACCTGCTCGTCAAGGTCGGCGGCGGCGGCGATACGGGTACAGTTCCGGCAGACTCCGCAGAAGCCGGCTAAGGACTGGCCATTGGACCAAAGGTCCCGGGGCTGGCGTTCGCACTGAACGGCCATGGCGAGCATGAGGGCCAGGGTGTATTTGCCCGCCCCGGCTGGGCCCGCGAGGATGAGCGAGTGCGGAAGGCGGCCGGCGGCGATCGCGGTGCGGAGCTGCTCGACGGCCGGAGCGTTCCCTAGGAAGTCGTTGAAGGTGGCGGGCGGGGTCATGGGCGTCTGTTCACTATTTTACAAAAGTCCTAAAATATTCAAAACAAACATGGAAGGTCTAGACTGGGTCTAGCTCGTAAGGAAGAAGAAGGTTTGTGCTCTCTCTTCCGCACACCGGCCTACCAAAGGCTTAATTCCGGTCTAAACCTCAGCCTGGCCGTGGATTGTTCGCTATACGAGGGCTGCCGGGAACCGGATCGTAAGCTGATTTCTAGACCATATCTCACGGCTATCAGGCTGGCTATAACTCATGTGCAGTTTACGGACTAGAATTATCAGCTTTGCTTTGATAGGGTTACATGATGTTCTTGCGTCCTGGAGGGCTAGACAAAAGTCTGCGCGCTTGCGGGCGGATAGGCTGAAGAGTGAAACTAGTCGCGTGAACGGGTTAGGTATCAAGGGAACTTTTAACGATTATTCACTGCGATGAGGCGGTAGTTTGGCGGCGGGATAAAGAGTTGGGCGTTCGGTTCGGCGAGATTGATGGCGGTGACGTCGAAGTTCTGCGAGGCGGATGCGCGGGGATCGAAGCGTTTGGTGACGAGATTGATACCGAGCGCGGGGGAGTACCAAAACTCCTTGACGATTGGCTCGGACTTGTTGTTGCCGATGGTGCCCGCGTTGAGGGTGGTGACTTCGCGGGAGCCAAGGGCGTTCAGACTTTCGATGGTGCGGCGGCCGAGGTCTTCGCGGGAGAGGGTGCCCATGCCGTTGGGGAGCGGACCGGCTGGGGAGAGGGCGGCGGGGATGGGCGCGTCGTGCGGGTAGACGGTGCAGACGAGCGTGTCGGGGCGGCAGACGGTAAGCTCGTGCCGGCTAGGGTCTTCGTAGTCGAGCTCAGAGAGCGTGGTGGTCTGCCGACCGCCGGCGGGCGTGAAGTAGCGGCGTTCCTGAAATACGCGCCCGGAGCTGTCGCGAGCCACGGTGCGATGGTTGCTCGTGACGATGGTGCCACCGTCGGGCAGGATGCGGGTCCATTCGGTGACGACGACCGCGCTAAATGGGGCGTTGGGCGTGGACGGGATGACGATGCTGTCGAGGTGCTGGCGGGTGCCGCCATCCGGGGCGTGGGTGGGAGTGTCCTGGGCCGGAAGGCCGGCGGAGAGGAGAACGAATGTGACAGGGGCTGCGATCCTGAGCATATGCATGAGCGGAGACCTCTAAGAGCAAGTTTGCCACAGAGTGAAGGAGATTTACTACTCGATTGCGGGCATGATACGCAGCTTTGTGCTTTGGGCAACAGAAGGATTTACGAGCAATCCTTAGCGGGGTTGCGCTCATCGAAAACAGCGGCAGCAGGTTGCAAGTCAATCTTCGATTTCGGATT
>CAXTRY010000076.1:0-5841 GCA_964246805.1 uncultured Acidobacteriaceae bacterium | reverse complement strand
TGCGCTCATCGAAAACAGCGGCAGCAGGTTGCAAGTCAATCTTCGATTTCGGATTGCAGATTGCAGATTGCAGACCTGGCCGTGGCGCGGGATAACTCAATGGATGTCAGCAAGATTAAATTTCGTGGACGCCATTGGTTGATGCTGGGCGTAACGGCTCTCTTGTTCGGGCTGGTGGCGGCGTTTGTGGACCTGAAGCCCCAGGTGCGGGCGAACTTCTTTTTTTCGCCGAAGGATCCGGAGTATCAGTCGACGGCTAAGATCGACAAGATTTTTCCTTCGGGGAGCCAGTTGATCGTCAACGTGGCATCGCCTCACATCTCTTCCGAGCATTATCTGGAGCGCCTGGGCCGGATGACGCGCGAGCTCCAGAAGGTCGAGACGGTGACGAGCGTCGAGAGCCTGACCGAGGGACCGAAGAACTTTGAGGACGCGGAGAAGAGTCCTTTCTGGAAGCGGCTGCTGATTGCCGAGGATGGACGCTCCAGCAATGTGGTGGTGTTCGCGTCGGATCGGGACACGCAGGAGCTGATCGGCCGCATGGAGACGATCGCCAAGAGGTTTGAAGAGAAGGACTTCCGGGTGCAGATCGCGGGCGCGCCGTATATCGCCGACATGATCCGGCGCAGCTTGACGCACGATTTCAGGACCTTCAGCCTGACCTCGTTCCTGCTGTTCGGCGTGGCCATGTGGGCGCTTTTTCGGTCGTGGAAGCTGACGGTCGGGATGCTGGCGACGTGTACGAGCGCCGTGCTCCTCAGCCTGCTGACGCAGTCGGCGATGGGGCAAAAGATCGGCGTTCTGACGGCGAACCTGAGCACGATCATCTTTGTGGTGACGTTGTCGCACCTGGTGTATATGACGTTCAACTGGCAGACACTGGCCAAGCAGGACGATCAGAACGCCGATGGATTGGGCGGGAGGGCTTGGCGGATGACGCTTCCGGCCTCGTTCTGGTCGATGGTGAGCGCTTCGCTTGGGTTTGGGAGCTTGCTGCTGGTGCGGGCGAAGCCGCTGCGGGAGCTTGGCCTGGGGGGCACGGTGGGCACGATTGTGGCTTTGATCTGCGCTTACCTAATGTATCCGGCGTTTCTCGACTGGGCCAAGCCGAAGGAGACGCGGATGTCCAGCGGGGAGAGGCAATCCGATTTCTGGGACCGTAAATTCGCGTGGGTGGCCGTGGCTACGGTGGTCTTGAGCGCCGGCCTGGGCTTGGGGCTGACGCGGTTGAATACCGACCCCAGCCTGCTCGACTATTTCAAAAAAGGCCAGCAGCCGCGCGATGGGATCGCGGCGGTGGACCGTCATGGCGGCTCGAACCCGCTGACGTTCGTCATTGAGGCCAAGGATGGAGAGAGGCTCGACGACAAAGAAGAGTACGAAAAGATGTGGGACTTGCAGGATGCGCTGGAAAAAGACAGTAGCGTTGGAACGGTGCTGTCGCTGCCGGTGCTGATGGACGAGGCGCACCGTCATCCGTTTGCGCCGCTGCTTAGCTGGAGTCACCTGGTCAACATTCTCGACGAGCCTAAGAACAAGCGGGTCGCCAGCAGTTTTATCAGCAAAGATCGTAAACTGGCGGCGTTTTATCTGCGGATGGACGAGCATGGGCGGACGAAGCCGCGCGTGGAGGTGGTACGCGAGCTGCGCGCGGTGGTGAGCAAGCATGGCTTCAAGCCGTATCTGGTGGGGGACTTCTACGATCTACAGGGAGAACTGGCGCGGATGGTGGCTCATAGCCTGGTGACCGGGCTGGGATGGCTATTCGTCTTTTTTACCGTGGTGGCCTTGATCGTGGCGCGTAATCTGCGGGTGGCGGCGGCGATGATCTTCAGTCTGAGCCTGGTGCCGATCTGTATGCTGGGCGGCATTGGATTGTTCCATATTCCGATCGACATTATCTCCGCGCCGGCGACGAACGTGTGCATCGGCATGGCAATCGACTCGATGGTTCACCTGGTGTTTGGGGTAAAGCGCGCGCAAAAAGATGGCAAGCAGGGATGGGAGGCGTGGGTGAGCGGACGCAAGGAGCAGTGGCGCGGCATCGTCTATTCGGATGTCATTATAGCGGCGGGGTTTGCGATCTTCGCGCTGTCGGGCTTTCCTCCGACGCAGCGATTTGGACTGGTGGTGGTCGCGGGGACGCTGATCGATATTCTGGCGAACTTGTTTCTGCTGCCGCTGCTGGGCGGGGCGGAGTGGAAGGCACGGCTTCCAAAGGCGGCATGACCAAGCTTGTCTTCCGCCGCGCGATGAATGGTGGTTCGGTAAGCGATATTGTCCGGTCGCTTGGGGGACGTACCCTATTTCTCTGCGGGCGGCTTATAGCCCGAGGTTTTATGCCAGATAGGGCTGACAAGCTCGGTGCGCAACATGGGTCCGCCGTAGTAAAGCGGTTCTTCGGACTTGATAAAGGCTGGAACCTGGCCGCTGCTGACCCAGACATGGGTGTCAGGCGGCTCCTTACCGATCATGGGGGCGACCAGGCCGGTGACACCGCCGAGATCGGCATGAATGGTGAATCTTAGAGCCTTGTTGGGAACTCCCGCGCTCTCGAACTTATCCACGCCGTCGGGCTTGACCGAGAGATGAATGAGGCGGGGCTTCGGCGTGGTGACCAGGTAAGACATCTTCATCTCGGGTATCTTGGGCGATACGTTTTTCAGAACATCGAGAATGATGCCGTTTGCGAGGTCCGGAGGCAGGTCGAGATGGGAGCTTTCGACTTTTTCCTGGTTTTTATCCTTGTAGCGGACCGTGACCTGACCACCGAGCGCATCGATGGAGACATCCGTGGGATGCGGGAAGGTCGGCCCTTTCTGGATACGATGATCGCTGACGAGGCGGAAGTGACCGCGTTGCGTGAAGATCGCGGTATCGTCGTCGAGGGAGCCGTCTCGAAAGTGATAGATCAGGCGGGATGTAAGCCGCTGTCCATGGATGGTCTGGATCAGGTCGCCCGCGGCTAGTATCTTTCCATCGAGCGAACGAAGGGCAAGGTAGCCATGAACAGACCCTTCCTGGTAGAGGACGGTGATGGGGTCGGCATTGATGGAGACGGCCTGAATGAAAAAGAGGACGAGCAGGAAGGCGACGAGGAGTGACGGACGGATACGTAAGTTGCGGAGGGTCATGGCATCATGGTCTCGGGAGGTGAATTTTAGCCGGAGTAAGTAGCGGGTTCTCGCCACGAGCAGAATTAGTCGAATGCTTCAACGAAACGGAGCACTCAAAAAGACAAGTGCTCCGTTTCATTGCGGGATGACTACCATTCATTGCATAGATTTAGACGAGTCGGCGGAGGATGCGGATGTCCCAAACCGGACAGAATGACTTGGCGAAATACCGCATCATCCTGCCTTTCTTGAGTGGGATTACATAGAGTCTTGCTTTTTGTCGACGGGGATGGGTTCGGGAGTAGTAAGGGGTTTGGTGATGTCGTCGAGGAGGGCGGGGGCGTCGGCGATGCGTTCGAGGCGGGGGTAGCGCTCGCCGTCGTGGTACGCGATGTCGGCGGGGGTGATGAAGGTGTCGGCCTGGAGGAGGAGGTGGATGGGTTCGGGCTTGCCCTTTGCTTCCTGGATAGCTGTTTTGAGCGCGTCGGCGGAGAAGACGTTTCCGTTGACGGCGACGATCTTCTGGCCGGGGAAGAGGCGAGCCTTGTCGGCGGGACCGTTCCAGCGGACATCGGCGATATTGCCTTCGCCGTTGACGCGAATACCGAGGGAGTACCAGACGTCGATGCCGCCGCCTCGACGACCACCGGTAGAGGCGAGGGTGCGTTCGCCTTTGGAGGGCTTGTCGGTGTAGACGAGCTTGTAGCCGCCGCGCTCGATGCCGGCGAGGTCGGCGTGGGGGTTGATGCCGTCGATGCGCTCGCGGAGGAAGGTGGTCCAATCGTAGGGGAGGACCTGGTTGAGGTCGGCGATGAGTTCGGGGCGCTCATAAGGCGCTACGATCGGGCCAGTGTTGCCGCCCTTGCCGAGGAAGAGGTGGAGGAAGTCGGTCAACGATTTTTGACCATTCGTCTTTTGACGGATCAGGGTGTCGGCGTCGAGCCAGAAGAGTTCGCCCTCCTGGTAGTAGTCCTGGCCGCGCTTCCAGTTGGCCCAGGCGGGATTGCCGCCGCGGAGGATGCTGGCGGCGATCGCGGTGTCTTCGGTCGAGCGCCATTCGCGGCCGGGTTTGTAGTCGAGCTGGGCGGCGGAGAGCGCGAGCAGGTCGCGGTACTGCTCCTGATTTTTGAGGCCGGAGCGGGCGGCGAGGACGTTGCCGAGGTACTGGGTCATGCCTTCGTAGACCCAGAGGAGGTCGCCCTGCTCGGGGGTGGCGAACTCGGGTTGGTCGAGGCGGGCGGGGCGGCGATATTTGCCGTTCCAGGAGTGGGTGAACTCGTGAGAGAGGAGGTCGGCCTCGGCGAGCTGGTGTTCGGGGTCGGCGAAGCCTTTCTCGCCCACGCCGTTATCGGAGGACTGGTGATGCTCGAGGCCTTCGCCGCCGGCCACGTCGGAGAGGGTGAGGAGGAAGTGGTAGGAGTTATAGTGGCGGGAGGCGTAGGCGGCCCCGGTCTCGCGGACGAGATTGTTGAGGGCAGTGAGGACGGCGGGGCGGAGGTTGGAGTCTTCAGGCGAGTCGGAGACGACATCGATGAAGTGCTTCGGGGTGATTTCGGGGGCTAGGGGGAACTCGTGGAAATACTGGCCGGCGATGACGGGGGAGTCTTCAAGCTGCTGGACGGTGGTGGGGGCGAAGTCCACCGTGCCGCCTAGGGGATGTTGCGGATCATACGCACCGGTGGGGGTTAGGGCTGTGCCGACGCCCCATCCGGCGGGAACTTTGACGGAGGGTTGAATGTCGATCTTGGCGGTTGGGATACCGGCGGGATAGAGGAGGAGCTTTTCCCACTCGAGGACGGCCATCTTCTGCGAGATGCGGGAGGTGGTGATGCAGTCGAGGCGGGCATGGAGGGTGGTGACGCCCTTGGGAATGGCGAGGTGGAACTCGTAGAGGTCGACGTCGTCGCGACGCCAGAGAAGTTTCTCGCCGTTGGCGGTGAAGACGATGCCGGTGATGTCGTCGACGGGGCCGGTGGGCCGGTGGTTGCCGGGAATCCAGCGCGGGGTGGTGAGGGTGAGCGGGCCGGGTTTGACGGGGAGGTCGATCTCGGCGTGGAAGAGCTTGCGGGGGGCGTCGGTGAAGTCGGCGACGATCTTGATCTGGGCTTGCAGGGAAAAGGCGGCGGGGAGGAGGAGGGCGGCGAGCAGGGACTTACGGAGCATGGGCGGCCTTTAAGCTGGGATGTAAATTAGGATACATCGCTGATCGGCTGATCGTTGGGGAACGAGCGAAACCACATCTCGGAAGATCGAGACACGGGTGCCCATCTATCTATTTGGCAAACGCTATTTGACAGAATCTAAGGTATCGGTCGAAAAAGTGGGTCATCGACTGAAGTTTCCACCTGCTGTTGGTAGGTATGCAAGGCGTGTTCGATCCTTGGTATGAGACTATCCAGGCGTTCCAAATGGTCGTAGTAGACGAGATGCTCATCTCCTTCTTCGTCCCTGTTTTTGACGGCTGCGGTTAGATGATCCCTGGTGTAATGGAGGGACATGAGGATCGTGCGCCATTCGCCGAGAAGTGCGTAGAAGCCGGGGCGAGCTGTCATGGTTATATCGCGGATCATGCGTTCCTTGTGAATGTGCGGGCGATTGGCTTGATAGTTTCCTCAAACGCAGATTCCCTTCGGGAATGACAACCGGAAAGCAGCGGCTTAAGCGTGGAGGAAGTCCCCCTCCAGCGGCGGGAGTTCGCGTTCGATGGCCTGGAGGAGGATGGGGT
>CAXTRY010000075.1:0-13437 GCA_964246805.1 uncultured Acidobacteriaceae bacterium | reverse complement strand
CGATGGCTTCGTAGATCTTGGTACGGCCGAAGACGTCGTCGGACTTGGCGGTGAGCAGCTCCTGCAGGATGTAGGCCGCGCCGTAGGCTTCGAGCGCCCAGACTTCCATCTCGCCGAAACGCTGTCCGCCGAACTGCGCCTTGCCACCGAGCGGCTGCTGGGTGATGAGCGAGTACGGTCCGATCGAACGGGCGTGGATCTTGTCGTCGACCAGGTGCGAGAGCTTCAACATATAGATGTAGCCCACGGTGGCCGGCTGCTCGAACGGCTCGCCGAGCATCCCGTCGAAGAGCTGCGTCTTACCCGACGAGGGAAGACCGGCTGCTTTGAGAAGAGCCTTGATCTCCGTCTCGCGCGCGCCGTCGAAGACCGCCGTGCCGAACCAGATGCCGCGCTTCATGCCGGCGGCGACGCGCATGGTCTGCTCGTCGTCGAGGTCGAGAAGCTGGTTGAGGGCGGCGGTGCCGGCGAAGCGGGCCTTGAACAGCTCCCGGACTTCGTTGGCGTCCTGCATCTTCGAGGCAAGTTCCGCGACCTGCGCGCCCAGGGTGTGGGCGGCCCAGCCGAGATGCGTCTCGAGAATCTGTCCGACGTTCATACGCGAGGGGACGCCAAGCGGGTTGAGGACGATCTCGACCGGGGTGCCGTCGGGGAGGTAGGGCATGTCCTCCTCGGGCAGAATCCGGGCGATGACGCCCTTGTTGCCGTGGCGGCCGGCCATCTTGTCGCCGACCGAGAGCTTGCGCTTCATGGCGATGTAGACCTTGACCATCTTGATGACGCCGGGGGAGAGCTCGTCGCCCTTGGACATCTTGCCGATCTTCTCGTTCGTGATCTTGCGGAGCACGTCGATCTGGCGCGAGGTCATCTCCTCGATCTCATCGATCTGCTCGTTGACGCGGGGGTCCTTGTCGGCGTAGCGGATGCGCTTGAGATTGCGGGTGGAGATGAGCTCGATGGTGTCGCGGTCGAGGAGGTCGCCCTTATTGAGGAGCTTTTTGTTGGTGCGCTCGTCATGCAGGTCGGCGAGCACTTCCTTCGCGCCGAGGATGGATTCGAGACGCTTGAGGCGCTCGTCGGTGAGAATACGAATCTCATCGGCGAGGTTGCGCTCAAGCTTCTCGACCATCTCCTGTTCGATCTGCTGGGCGCGGGCGTCCTTTTCCTGGCCCTTGCGGGAGAAGATGCGGACATCGACGACGGTGCCTTCGATGCCGGGAGGGCAGGTGAGCGAGGCGTCGCGGACGTCGCCGGCCTTTTCGCCGAAGATGGCGCGGAGGAGCTTCTCTTCGGGGGTAAGCTGGGTCTCGCCCTTCGGCGTGACCTTGCCGACGAGGATGTCGTTATGGCCGATCTTCGCGCCGATGCGGATGATGCCCGAGTCGTCGAGATCGCGCAGGGCGTGCTCGGAGACGTTGGGGATGTCGCGGGTGATCTCTTCCGGCCCGAGCTTGGTGTCGCGAGCCTCGATCTCGAACTCCTCGATGTGGATGGAGGTGTAGTAGTCTTCGCGGACGAGCTTCTCGGAGATGAGAATAGCGTCCTCGAAGTTATACCCGCGCCACGGCATGAAGGCGACCAGGACGTTGCGGCCGAGGCCGAGTTCGCCCTGCTCGGTGCAAGGGCCGTCGGCGATGACCTGACCCTTGATGACGCGGTCGCCCTTGCGGACAATCGGCTTCTGGTTGATGCAGGTGTTCTGGTTGGAGCGCTTGAACTTCGTCAGCTGGTAGATGTCTGAGCCGACCTCGCGCGAGAGCTGGGTGGGGTGGTGCTCGCCTTCGACGCGAACGATGATGCGCTCGGAGTCGACCGAATCGATGATGCCGTTGCGCTTGGCGAGGATGACCGCGCCGGAGTCGCGCGCGGTGACGCCTTCCATGCCGGTGCCGACGAAGGGAGCCTCGGCGACGAGCAAGGGGACGGACTGCCGCTGCATGTTCGCGCCCATCAGCGCGCGGTTGGCGTCGTCATGCTCGAGGAACGGGACGAGCGAGGCGGCGACCGAGACGAGCTGCTTGGGCGAGACATCGACGTAATCGACATCGGCCTTGGAGACGAGGACGAAGTTGCCCTGGCGGCGCGCGTCGACGATGTCCTGCACGATGTTCAGGTGGTCGTCGAGCTCGACGTTGGCCTGCGCGATGGTATGGCGATCCTCTTCCCAGGCGGAGAGGTAGAAGGAGAACGGCTCAAGCTCCATGGTGCGCTTGCCGGCGGCGCGAAGCTGCTCGTTCTGGGCGCGGGCGTCGGTAGTTTCGAGATAGTCGCCCTGACGCAGACCGGATTCCCCGGCGTTGGTGACGGCGACATAGTCGAGCGCGCGGCCGTCCTTGACGCGGCGGTAGGGCGACTCGATGAAGCCGTACTCGTTGATGCGGGCAAAGCACGAGAGAGAGCTGATCAGGCCGATGTTCGGACCTTCGGGCGTCTCGATCGGGCAGATGCGGCCATAGTGGGTGGGATGCACGTCGCGAACTTCAAAGCCGGCGCGCTCCCGGGAGAGACCGCCGGGTCCGAGGGCGGAGAGGCGGCGCTTGTGCGTGATCTCCGAGAGCGGGTTGGTCTGGTCCATGAACTGGGAGAGCTGGGAAGAGCCGAAGAACTCGCGGATGGCGGCCATCACGGGCTTGGCGTTGATGAGGTCGTGCGGCATGGCCGTCGACATCTCCTGGTAGACGGACATCTTCTCCTTGATGGCGCGCTCCATGCGGACGAGGCCGATGCGGAACTGATTCTCCATCAGCTCGCCGACGGCGCGGACGCGACGATTGCCGAGATGGTCGATGTCGTCCACCGAACCGATGTTCTTGCGCAGCTTGAGCAGATAACGGATTGTCCCGTAAAAGTCTTCGGGCGTGAGGGTGCGCTTGTCGAGCCCGGCGGGGTCCTGGTCCTCGTAGAGCTTGATGTTGAACTTCAAGCGGCCCACGCGGGAGAAGTCGTACTTGCGCGGATCGAAGAACATGCCTTCAAAGAGCGCGGTGGCGGTGTCGAGCGTCGGTGGGTCGCCCGGGCGGAGCTTGCGGTAGATTTCGATCAGCGCCTCTTCGGGCTTGCGGACGGTGTCGCGACGAAGGGTGTTGGTGATGATGTTGCCGACGTCATCGCGCTCGGGGAAGAAGATCTCGAAGGAGGTGACGCCGGATTGACCGATCTTGTGGAGTTTATCGGCGGAGAGCTCCTGGTTAGCCTCGTAAAGCAGCTCGCCGGTGGTGAGGTCGACGATGTCGGAGGCGGTCATGGCACCGTCGAACTCGGAGGTCTCGACATCCACCGCGTCGATGTTGTTCGAGCGGAGGTTGCGGAGGGTGAGGGCCGAGATTTTGCGGGTGGCGACGGCGATCTCGTCTCCGGCGGCGGAGCGCACGGCGGTGGCGGGGCGGGTGCCCTGGAGGTTGCTGGGCTTGCCTTCGGGAGCTACAGTCCAGCGGAGCTTGCCGTCGGCGACCTGGATGGTGTCGACAGTGTAGAAGGTCTTGAGGATCTCTTCGTCGGTGCGGAGGCCGAGGGCGCGCAGGAAGATGGTGCCGAGGAACTTGCGCTTACGGTCGATGCGGACGTAGAGGGTGCTCTTCTGGTCATACTCGAACTCCACCCAAGAGCCGCGATAAGGGATGATCTTGCCGAGAAAATAGGTACGGTTCGCGGCGGTCTCGAAGAAGACGCCGGGCGAGCGGTGGAGCTGCGAGACGATGACGCGCTCCGTGCCGTTGACGATGAAGGTGCCGTTCTGGCTCATGAGCGGGATGTCGCCGAAGAAGACTTCCTGCTCCTTCATGTCGCGGAGGCTCTTGACGCCGGTCTCGGGGTCTTTATCGTAGATCTTAAGGCGGATAGTGACCTTGAGCGGAGCGGAGTAGGTCATGCCGCGCTCTTCGCATTCGGCCTGGTCGTATTTGAGTTGGAGGCCTACGGGGTCGCCGCACTTGGTGCAGAAGTCGGGCGTATTTTTGTTGTACGTGCCGCAGAAGTTGCAGAGTACGTCGCCGGGATGGAAGGGGTCGGTGATGACCATGTGGCCGCAGTTGGTGCAGGCCGTGCGCAGATGGTTGAGGCCCTTCAGGTAGCCGCACTTGCACTCCCAGTTGCCGATGGAGAAATCGACAAACTCAAGCTCGGAGACGTTGCGGAAGTCGGTGATGGGGAAGACGGAGGTGAAGACCGACTGAAGGCCGTTATCTTCGCGCTCTTGGGGGAGCTTGTCCATCTGGAGGAAGCGCTCATAGGAGCGGCGCTGCACCTCGATGAGGTTGGGGATCTGGATGGAAGTGGGGATCTTGGAAAAATCCAGACGGCTGCGAATTGCGCGCATCTGAGTAGAATCGGCGGACATGTTGGCCATGCGGTCTCCTGTCGGCGATTTCGAAGGCTCCTGGACGGGGAAGTCCGGGGAGGTGGGGGCTACGCCGAGCCCTCCGGGGTTGCTGCTGGGTCGCGCGAGTAGCTGGAACCGATCGCCCTCGATGCGGGCGGCTCCTGCGCGGAATGTGGGGTACTACTCAAACAAGCAGCTTTTATTCCAATCCTCCCGTGAAGCTGCTATAACGAGACGGAGTTGGAGACGCGGCGGTCAGAGTACGGCTGTTGGTTCGACCAGTGCAGCCGATAACAATGCAGACACGACAATGCGCCCTAGAGGGACAGCCGTCCCCATGAGCGCAGATTCCGAAGTGTGCACTAAAACAGAAGTTATATGAAGAATGCCTGCCGCCCTTCGAGGCTCGCCTAGCCTTCGAGGTTGCTGCCGCCGGGTGAAGCCTGATTGCACGATACGTATCCGCCGCCCGAAACATATCGTGGCCGGCTCCTTAGCCCGCGTGGCGGGATGAACCGGGAACTACCGAAAGTTGTGGTTTGAGAGCGTGGCCTTGTTCGTAAGCAAAGGCAGAACGCTTCTCCTCAATCATGAGGATACCGCGTTCTGCCTTGCAGTGCAAGTCGTGCGCCAAACCGATGGTTAGGAGTAGAAGCTACTTGATTTCGACGCCGGCAATGCCTTCGAACTTCTTGGCGATGGCGGCCGCGTCGTCCTTCGAGATGTTCTCCTTGAGCGGCTTGGGAGCACCGTCGACGAGGTCCTTGGCTTCCTTCAAGCCGAGAGCGGTGACTTCGCGCACGGCTTTGATGGTGGCGATCTTGTTGGCTCCGGCATCCTTGAGGATGACGGTGAACTCGGTTTTCTCTTCAACCGGAGCCGCCACGGCCGCGCCGCCGCCCGCCGCCGGAGCCGCCACGGCCGCCGCCGCCGAGACACCGAGACGCTCTTCAAGCTTCTTGACCAGAGCCGATGCTTCCAAGAGGCTCAGGCTAACGATCTGATCTTCCAACTGCTGGATGTCCGCCATATTATTTCTCCGTTGAATCTAAAGTGTTTGCTGCTTGGGTGGGTCGCCGAGGCCGGGTTGCGCTTCGGTTGCGCTCGCTCTCCGGGTTTCCGTTGCGCCCAGACTGGCGCACCCGGGGAGTGAGGCGAAAGTGGGTTAGCCTTCAGCCGGCTCGGTGGCGGCGGCTTCGCCGGCCTGGGAAGCGGTACCGTTCTCGGGCTGCGGGGTGACCTCGGGCGCGGACTCGGCCACATGGGCTTCGGCCACGAGCTCGCCGGTTTCGGCGGGAGTCTCTTCGGCTGAGGCGGCTGGGGCTTCTGGAGCAGCTTCGGGCGCGGCTACTTCAGGCGCGGCAATTTCGGGTGCGGCGGCTTCAGGAACCGTTTCGGGCACCGACACTTGTGCAATCGGTGCGGAAACTTCGGCGGCCGGGAGCTCAGCGGCAGGTGTGTCTGAGGCTTCGGCTACGGGAGCAGCTTCGAGAGCGGGAGCAGCAGCTTGAACGGAGGCGGCAGCGGGAGCGGAAAACTTCTCCTTCTCGACGCCTTGCCCGAGGACGACGGCGAGGTCGCGGCCGGTCGCGTTCAGTACCGTGGCGAGACGCTGCGCGGGCGACTGGATGAGGAAGAGGAGCTTCGAGAAGAGCTCTTCCTTGCCGGGCATGGTGGCGAGTGCGCCGATCTCTTCGACGGTGATGACCTTGCCTTCGACGATGCCGAGCTTGAAGGTGAACTCGGCGTTATCCTTAACCCAGGCGGAGAGGGCCTTTGCGAGGGTGACGGGGTCGCCGGAGGTGTAGGCGACAGCGGAGACGCCCTTTAGGCCCTGGAGAGCGGCCTCGATTTGCGAACCCTGGGAGGCCTTGGCGGCGAGTTTGTTTTTGACGACGTGGTAGCTGCCACCGGCGGCGCGGACGACCTTGCGGAGATCGAAGTCCTTGGACGCGGTGAGGCCAGTGAAGGTGCCGACGATAGCCGAGGTGGAGGTGGCGAGTTCGCCGGAGAGCTTCTCGACCTTGACCGTTTTAGATGCCCTGCTGAGTGCCATATAGAACCTAACCTTTACTGAGTGCCGGGAGATTCACCGGCGGGGTGTGCGCCGTGGAGCGCGGGATGCAAGAGGCTAGACGCGTCCGGCGGCTTCAGCGACGGCGTTGTCGAGCTGGATGCCGGGGCCCATGGTGGAGCTAAGGGTGATGCCCTTGATGTACTTGCCCTTGGCCGCGGCCGGCTTGGCCTTGACCACGCTCGAGATGACGGTCGTGGCGTTATCGATGATCTTCTGGGGATCGAAGGAGAGCTTGCCGAGCGGAACGTGCACGAGGGCGGTCTTGTCGGTGCGGAACTCCACCTTACCGGCTTTGATCTCACGGATCGCGGAGGCGACGTCGGTGGTGACGGTGCCGGTCTTTGGATTGGGCATAAGGCCCTTGGGCCCGAGCACCTTGCCGAGGCGGCCTACGGAACGCATCATGTCCGGGGTGGCGATCAGGGCGTCGAAGGCGGTCCAACCTTCTTTCTGGATGCGTTCCACGAGCTCTTCACCGCCGAAGAACTCAGCACCGGCGGCTTCGGCCTCCTTGATTTTGTCGCCGGAGGTGATGACGGCAACGATTTTGGTCTTGCCCAGGCCGTGGGGCAGGACGACGGTGCCGCGAACCATCTGGTCGGCGTGGCGAGGGTCAACACCGAGGCGCAGCGTGAGATCGACGGTTTCGTCGAACTTGGCGTACTTCGCTTTTTGGAGGAGCGGGACAGCTTCGGCGAGGGCGTAAGGACGCGGCTCGACAAGCGCGCGGGCCTTCGTTAGATTCTTCGAGACTTTTTGCGACATGGGTTGTGGATTCCTTGGTCTGCCACCCCTTTGGCGATGCGGCTGCCGGGCGTGGTTCGACTGCCTCAGGTCTCCGAAGGAGTTGAGGCACTACTAGAAGTATGCGGGAAGACGCAGCTTTCGTCAATCCAATCATTGGGCTTCCGCATGACGCCGGTCTTTTATATTGCTCGATAAGCAGGGCTGGACGACATGTGTAGGCAGAGCGCGTTATGCTGCTGCATGGCCGGCGAACGGAAGAATGCAGCGAGCGGGATGGTAAAGGCGCTGGCGGTCGCCGGAGCCGGAGCGATTGTGCTCTACGGGACGAAGGTCCTGATCAATCTCTTTGGGCCCCAGCCCAGCTTTGCGATGAGAGAGGATCTTGGCGCGGCGCTCGACTCGGAAGAGTTTATCCAGTTTCTCAGCCTGGTGACCGACGGAACAAGACGGCGGTCGCGGGTGCGGCGGCTGAAGAATGGGGCGGAGTTCTACCCGGAGTATCTGCGAGCGGTCCGGGGCGCGCGGCAGGCGATCAACCTGGAATTTTATGAGTTTCTGGAGGGTAAGGTTGCGGGAGAGCTGCTTGGGGCGCTGACGGAACGGGCGCGAGCCGGGGTGGAGGTCAAGATCCTTGTCGACGCGGTGGGAAGCATGGGGACACGCGACCGCTATTTCGACGAGTTGCGAGCCGCCGGCGGCAAGATGCACTGGTATCACCCGTTGCGCTGGAACACCTGGCAGGAGTTGGATCAAAGGACCCATCGCAAGCTGCTGATCGTCGATGGAGAGACGGGCTTTATAGGAGGCGCGGGGATAGCCGATGAGTGGCTATACTCCACGGCGAAGGAGCCGGCGTGGCGGGATACGGTGTTCTGCGTTGAGGGCGAGGCGGTGGCGGGGCTGATCTCGACCTTCTGCGAAAACTGGCTGGAGGCCTCGGGCGAGATCCTGTCGGGTTCACGACAGTTCGGCTTCCGTTCCATGCCGGAGGGCGCGGAGAGCTTCGTGGTGTCGAGCACGCCGCGAGGAGGCGGAACGCAGGCGCGTATTTTATTTCAGACCCTGATCCAGAGCGCGCGAAAGAGCATACGGATTACCACTCCGTATTTCTTGCCGGACCGGAGCGCGCGGCGGGCGTTGATCGAGGCGGTGGCGCGGCGCGGGGTGTCTGTCGAGATTCTGACGGCGGGGCCGCATATCGATCATGAGTTTATTCGGACGCTGAGCCGCCACAGCAGCCGCCACCTGCTGCGGGGAGGAGCGAAGATCTTCGAGTACCAGCCAGCGATGATCCATGCGAAGTTGATGACGGTGGATGGACAGTGGAGCGTGGTCGGGTCGACGAACTTCGATCATCGTTCGTTTGCGCTGAACGACGAGGTGAACCTGGCGGTCCTCGACCGGACGTTGGTCAGCGTCATCGAGCAGGACTTCGCGGACGATCTCGCACAGAGCCGTCCCCTGACACTGCTCATGCTGCGCGAGCGGACGCTGCTGGGAGGGGCGGAAGCTTTGCTGGAGCCGGCAATTACGCATGAGAGTTGAAAGGCATGTCGCGTCAGCTTGGGGCATGTCGCGTCAGCGAACGATGGGGACGCGCAAAGGGCGTGAAGCTTTTTAGATGGACGGAGAGAATTACGCCCAGATGCGGGCGAGGATAAGTTCGAAGCCGCAGATGGGGCCGGTGCCCTGGATGGAGGTGGGGTTGTGATGGATCTCGGGAGCTTCATGCGGGCGGTAGATGGCGACGGTCTTTTCGAGAGGGTCGAGGAGCCAGGCGAGCTGGGCTCCGTTGGCGATCCACTGCTCCATTTTTGCTTGTAGATCGGGGAGACGGTCGCTTTGGGAGCGGAGTTCGATGAGGAACTCGGGGCAGAGGGGAGCATAGCTTTTGCGCTGCTCGGGGGTGAGGGCGTTCCAGCGGGGAAGGCTGACCCAGGCGGCGTCGGCGGCGCGGACGGAGGTGTCGGGAAGGGTGAAACCGGCGTTAGGACCGAAGACTTTGCCACGGCCATCCCGCCGAGCCCAGAGTACAAGCTCGGTGCCGATTTCAAGTTCCTGACCGCCGCCTTCGGAGAATGTGGGGGACATCACGATGAGTTCTCCATTAGGTTCGCGCTCAATACGCAGAGGATTGTTATCGCCGCTGAATCGCATGAGGTCCGTGTCCGAGAGTGGCGTCTCGAAACAGAGGCGGAGGGGGAGTTGGGCTTCGGTAAGGACGAGGTCCATGATGGAAGTCTACTCCCGTAAAGGGTTTGTGCTAGGCCCAGATGCGGTCCATGATGAGTTCAAAACCCAGGATAGGGCCGGTGCCCTGGATGGAGGTGGGGTCGTGGTGGATCTCGGGAGCTTCGCGGGGGCGGTAGATGGCGACGGTCTGTTCGAAGGGGTCGATAAGCCAAGCGAGTTCGGCTCCGTTGGCGATCCATTGCTCCATTTTTGCTTGTAGATCGGGAAGGCGATCGCTTTGGGAGCGGAGTTCGATGAGGAACTCGGGGCAGAGGGGAGCGTAGCCTTTGCGCTGCTCGGGGGTAAGGGCGTTCCAGCGAGGGAGGCTGACCCAGGCGGCGTCGGCGGCGCGGACGGAGGTGTCGGGAAGGGTGACGCCGGCGTTCGGACCGAAGACTTTGCCACGGCCATCCCGCCGAGCCCAGAGCATGAGTTCGAAGAGAACATCGCCCTCCCTGCCACCTCCTTCAAAACCTGTGGGGGACATCACGATGAGTTCTCCATTGGGTTCGCGCTCAATACGCAGAGGGTTGTTATCGCCGCTGAAGCGCATGAGGTCCGTGTCCGAGAGTGGCGTCTCGAAACAGAGGCGGAGGGGGAGTTGGGCTTCGGTAAGGACGAGGTCCATGATGGAAGTCTACTCCCGTAAAGGGTTTGTGCTAGGCCCAGATGCGGTCCATGATGAGTTCAAAACCCAGGATAGGGCCGGTGCCCTGGATGGAGGTGGGGTCGTGGTGGATCTCGGGAGCTTCGCGGGGGCGGTAGATGGCGACGGTCTGTTCGAAGGGGTCGATAAGCCAAGCGAGTTCGGCTCCGTTGGCGATCCATTGCTCCATTTTTGCTTGTAGATCGGGAAGGCGATCGCTTTGGGAGCGGAGTTCGATGAGGAACTCGGGGCAGAGGGGAGCGAAGCGGTTCTGGTCGGCTTCGGAGAGGGCGTCGCATCGGCTGGCGAGCACCCAGGCGGCGTTGGGGCAGCGCATGGAGCCATCGGGGAGGGTCCAGCCGGTGTTGGAGTCGAAGGCATAGCCGCGGCCGTCTTGACGTGTCCACGCGGTAAGAGCGTAGATGATGTCTGAGTTTTTACGGCCGGTTCTCATGCCGGCGGGGGTCATCACGTGCAGGTCTCCATATTCATCGCGTTCGACGCGCAAATTGTCGTTTACCGCGCAGAAGCGCAGGAGGTCTTCGTCGGACATGGGCGTACCCGGGCGAAGACGCAAGGGGAGCGGGACTCCGGTGAGGGTGAGATCCATGCTGCCATTGTATGTAAAAGCCGCTTGACGGATGAGAGGGGAGGGACTAAGTTTGCATTGTTAGCGAAATAAAGGCGAAGACATGACGACGTTATTCCCGATTCTGCAAACGCCGGCAACGGGGCTGGTGAGGATGGCGGCGGAGGCGGAGTACGCGGATGAGGGGCATGGGATTGAGTTCAAAATGCTGAAGGTGCGCGGCGTGCTGAACCGGTCCGTGTCGAAGCGTCGACTGTCGCTCGCATACAGCATCAATCCGTACCGGGGATGCGAGTTCGGATGCCGGTACTGCTATGCGCGGTATACGCACGAGTTCCTTGCGCCGAAGGAGGCTGTAGCCGGGGCGGTCGATTTGCGCGAGCCGGATGCCTTTGAGCGGCGGATCTTTGCGAAGGAGAACGCGGCCTGGCTGCTGGAGCAGGAGCTGCGAACGATCGATCCCGCCATGGAGATCGCATTGGGAACGGCGACCGATCCGTACCAGCCGATCGAGCGGCGGATGCGGATTACGCGGAGCTTGCTGGAGGTGTTCGCGCGACGGGCCGGCCACCGGCTGGGGATTGTGACGAAGTCGCGGCTGATCGAGCGGGATGTGGACCTGCTGGCCGAGATCGCCCGGCGGAATACGCTGGTGGTGCACATCACGATTACGACGGCCGATAGAGAGTTGGCGCGGAAGCTGGAGCCGCGCGCGCCGAGGCCCGATTTGCGTTTTCAAGCGGTGCGAACGCTGCGGGCGGCGGGGATTACGACGGGGGTGCTGTGTTCGCCGCTGCTGCCGGGGATCACGGACACGGCGGAGGCGCTGGACGAAGTGGCTCAGCGAACGGCGGATGCGGGGGCGAGCTTCTTTGCGGCACAACCTTTGTTTCTGAAGCCGTGCTCGAAGCCGACGTACCTGGCGTTTGTGGAGGAGCACTTCCCCGCCCTGCTGCCGGGGTATGCGGCGCGATTTCGCGAAGAGGCGTTCGCGGGCCGGGCGGAGCGGGAGCGCCTGGCGGGGATGGTGGACCGGGTCTGCGCGAAGCACGGGCTGGCGCAGCGGTCGAGCGACGCGCTGCTGACGCGCGATGTGGGGAGAGGATACCCCCCGGCTCCGGTAAGGGAGGAGTTACAAGGGAAGCTATTTGCGTAGCGGATCGCGTCTCGAGCCGAATTAAGCGGCGGCTTCCTGGTGAATGTTGGGAAGATGAAAGGCGGGCAGGGCTTCAAAGGCGGGGCGGGCGAGAAGATAGCCCTGCATCAGGTGAATGCCGCAATCTTCGATAGCGTGGAACTCGTCGATGGATTCGACGCCCTCGGCGATGACGACGACGTTAAGTGAGTGGCAGAGCGCGACCGTGGAGCGGACGATGGCCTGGGCGACGGGACGCCGGTGGAGGTCGCGGGTGAGGTCCATGTCGAGCTTGAGAACGTCGGTGGGCAGGTCGGCGAGAAGGTTGAGCCCGGCGTAGCCCGCGCCGAAGTCGTCGATGGCCAGGCGGAAACCGTGCTTCCGGTACTCGGCGGCGATGCGAACAAGGTGTTGGCGGTCCTTCACCTCCTCGGCTTCCGTAATTTCAAAGATCAGGCGGTCCAGGGGAAAGGAGAGGGCGAAGGCGGTGTTGAGGGTGAGTTGAATGCAGGCGGCGGGGCTGTAGACGGCACCCGGCATGAAGTTGATGGAGAGCATGGCGCCGGTTTCGACAAGACCCAGTCGCGAGGCCAGGGTGAGCGCCTGTACGCGGCAGTTCTGGTCGAAGGCATAGCGTGTCTTCTCATTCACCTGGGAGAGGATGCTCCAAGCCGATTCACCATTGACGCCGCGGACGAGCGCCTCATAGGCGAAGACGCGGCCGCAGGCTACGTCTACAATCGGCTGAAAGGCCATGCTGAAGGGGAATGGTTGCGCCGCTCCATCTTTACAGGCGGCGCATTTTGTCGGAGCCTGCGCAATGGGTATCATGATCTCCTTATCGATAGAGAGACGCGTGGACGTGAGAGTAAATTAACGAATCTTTGCCTATATGTCACCAGGGTAACTTAGCGATTTTAGATTAGGTCACCAAGGCGACCGATAAGCTGTAGCTAATGAAAGATCGCGATGAGAGCCGAGGGAAGATCGAACCTGTCTGCACACGATGCAACTGGTTCCATGGCGTTGCGTAAGGCGCGGTGGCGGCTGATCCCGTTGCTGGCGGTTTGCTACGGCGTGGCATATATCGATCGGGTCAATGTGAGCTTTGCCTCGTTGCAGATGAACCGGGACCTGCATTTTTCGGCGTCGGTGTACGGGTTTGGGGCGGGGATTTTCTTCCTGAGCTATGCGGCTTGCGAGATTCCGTCGAACCTGATGCTGCTGCGGTTCGGGGCGCGGCGCTGGTTGTCGCGAATCATGGTGACGTGGGGGCTGCTGGCGATTGCGATGGTGTTGGTGCGGACGCCGCTCAGCTTCTATGCGGCGCGATTTCTGCTGGGGATGGCGGAGGCTGGGTTCTTTCCGGGGGTGATGTACTACCTGACGTTGTGGTTTCCGGCGGAGACGCGAGCGCGGACGGTGAGCAGCTTTTATGTGGCGCTGCCGCTGAGCGGGACGGTGATGGGATCGCTGGCGGGATGGCTGCTGAGCTTGCAGGGGAGGCTGGGTCTGGCGGGATGGCAATGGCTGTTTTTGGTGGAAGGGATACCGGCGGTGCTGCTGGGAGTGGTGTTGTTTTTTGTGCTGCCCGATGGACCGGACGATGCCGGGTGGTTGACGGACGAGGAGCGGAGCTGGCTGACGGGACGGCTTGCTTCCGATGGGGGGGACGGCTCGACGCGGGGGCACG
>CAXTRY010000074.1:0-13437 GCA_964246805.1 uncultured Acidobacteriaceae bacterium | reverse complement strand
TCTTTCCTCCTTCTCCGCCCACGTCGTCAATGTAGACCGCATCTCCCGCCTGGCCACCCCCCACTCCCTCGTTCTGCTTGACGAGTTAGGCTCCGCCACCGACCCCGAAGAAGGCGCGGCCCTCGCCGTAGCCGTTGCCGCGCACTTCCTCGCCCGCGGCTCCTGGACCGCCGTCACCACTCACCTTACCTCGCTCAAGGTCTATGCCTCGACCCATCCCGGTGCCCTCAACGCCGCCGTCGGCTTCGACCAGGCCACCCTCTCCCCTACCTACGAGCTCCGCCTCGGCGTCCCCGGGGCCTCCGCCGGCCTCAACATCGCCGAACGCCTCGGTATGGACGCTGTGATCGTCGCCAACGCCCGCGCTCAACTCACCACCCAGACCGCCGACATCGGAGCCTTTCTCGATCAGCTTCACGACCAGCTTACCGCCGCCGCCGCCGAGCGTGAAGCCCTGCAAACCCGGGAGCGCGAACTTTTCCGCGAAAAGGCCCGCCTTGAAGTCGAAGGCCGCCAAGAGCAAAAACTCCGCACCAAAGAGCTTGAAGCTAAACTCCAGACCCTCATCACCGATGTCGAATCGCAGCTCCGCGACACTGTTCGAGCCATCGATGATAAGACGCTCTCGCAAAAGATCGCCCGCGATGCCGCCTCCAGAATGTCGCGCGCCAAGCGAGAGTTCTCCGATCAGTTCAACTCCACCATCGTCGCCCACAACACCCGCGCCGACAAGTCCAATCATCCCGGCTCCCCGCTCCAACCCAAAGCCGCACCCGCCATCAAGCCCGGCGACTTCGTTTATCTGAAATCCCTCAATCGCCAAACCCGTGTCGAACGCATTCTCGACGCCAAGACCTTTGAGGTCTCGATCGGCCCCATGAAGATGCGCGTCGACCGCGGCGACATCGCCTCCGTTGAGACCGTCAAGGCCGTTACCCCCCTCGAAGCCGCGCGACGACGCGGCGGAGTCACCGTCCAGACCTCCACCCCCACCGACAGCGACTACATGCCTTCCGAGATCAACGTCATTGGACGCAACGCCGAAGAGGCGGCCACCGAAGTCGAGCGCTTCCTCGACCGCGCCTTTCTCGCCGGTCTTCCCCGTATCCGCATCGTCCACGGCACCGGCATGGGCGTCCTCCGCCGGACTTTACGAGAGCTGTTACGGGCGCATCCGCACGTCGCCACGATCGCCGAACCCGCCCAAAATCAAGGCGGCCAAGGAGCGACCGAGGTTGAACTCCGCCAATAGCTATCGCGTACACACCGCGTACCATCCACGCTCCACGGGACATGCCCAATTCATCAGCAACGGATCGGACCCGGCAAGCGCCGGTCGGTCGACATGGTTTTCCACGACAAACCGTATCCTCGCTAGCGCCTTTTCGCTTAATGCCGGATCGCTCATGGCATCGCGCAGCAGCCGGGGATCTTCCACCGTATTCGGGGAAAACTCTCCCGTTGCCAGCCCCTCGCGCGCGCCCAGCGGTATCACCGTCAGATCCATCCATGGTGTGTTGTAGAGCACCGCGTCGTTATGCCGGAAGTAGTTTACCGTCGCCCAAAGATAGGGATTGAAGGTCAACCCCGATCCCGACACGGGCTGCGGCCGCCAATCGTCCAAGGCCATGCCCAACTCACCCGCGTGGGCCACCGGCGTTTGCTCCAGGCGCGCCATCTCGTTCGCTGCCGCGCGCATCGGCGCGTCCGCCGTCCACAGCGTTACAAGAGCCCCAACAATCGCCGTAGCCATAAATGTTAGTCTCGCCGGGCGGCTGAACTCCGCATACCCGCTCATCGCCAGGAACGCGCCGATCCATATAAAAATCAGGAGCCGCTCCGCAAAGAAGTGCGACGCATTCATATCGCGAGGCACAAACGGCTCCACGGCGATCATTCCCAGCGTCAACCAAAACCATAACGCGCTCGCCCGCGGCCGCCCCAGGCCCTGGCTGCGCCAAGCCTGCCTAGCCGCCAAACCCAGCGATAGAGGCACCACCGTCACCAGCAGTAGCCGGTATAACCGCTTCGCCGGACTCGCGTCACGCATAAACTGACTAAAAAAGCTGAGCCCTTGCCCTCGCGCATATTCAAGACTGTTTTGCAGCACGATCCGTACTGGCGATTGGGCATCGGGAGCCATTTGCTGCGCCACGTGAGCGATGGTAAACAGCTTTACGTATCCCACCGTACACAACGCCAAGAGAAGACACACCGCATCCGCGCGGGTAATCGTAGAACCGTCGCGTCTCCGCCAAAATCGCACTAGAAAATCGACCGTGCAGTATCCCATGACCGCCAGTAACGGCACCGGATGCACCAGCACCAGGACACAACACATCGCGACGAACAGAACCTTACGCCCTAAACCCGCCTGGCCGGCCATTCGCATCCATACGCCCAAGGTCCATAGCGCCAGAGAGACGCCCAGACAAAAGTTCACGAACCCCATCCCCAGCGGCCAGTTCAATACGATCAACGTCGCTAGGAGACTAGCCTGTTCCGCCGCCGGTCCCACTGCCCGCGCCAGGTATCGGAATCCATAGACAAACGAAACCATATACCCGCAGATCACCAGCTTGTCCGCCAAAAACAGCGGCATCACCCGCGACAACCCGATGAGCAGATAGTAGTAAGCCGAGTACGGCGGCAGCAGATGCTTGATCGTATAGAAGCGCTTATAAACCTCCGGTCCGTGCCCAAATAGCGCCAGCATCACATGCGCGTAATACAGATGCATCGGCCCATCCTGCGTCGTAAACACCGGCAGCGACAGCACCCACCCCACATACCCCGCGCATATCGACATCAGTACGATAGCTTCCATCGAGAAGCCGCGCCGTTCCACACCCTCCATACAATTCGCCCCTCGTCTTCCTGTACCGTCAGGGTAAATCAATCCGCGAGAGGCAAACCTCCGCTTCTACCTGCATCCCACTACAACAGGAGATAAATATGCCAACCAAGCACTTCAGCTGCAAGGACGTAGGCTACGATTGCGAGTGGACACTCGAAGGCGTAAGCGAAGAAGAAATGCTCCCCACCATTGAGCAGCACGCCGCGGATGTACATAACCTCACCCACTTCAAGGACGAAGCCGTCGAGCATGTTCTCAATGCAATTCGGAAGAACGATGTGCAATCCGCATGACTTCCAACAAGCCGGCTCTCTACGGAACAATTCGTTGCGGCAACCGAAAGACGATTCCCGCGCTGAAATTGATTAGGGACGAGGAAGGCGGCTGATTCGCGGTACCCGTCACCGCTGCCGTGCTGATCGTGCTTAGCGAGCTATATCCCACCTCGATGGCACGAATGTCCACGTACTTCCCGACCTGATAATCAAGCCCCGCGAACCCGCCATAGGTCGCCTTACTTTTATAAATAGGATTTGTCGCCGCGCGTGTACCGCCTACGCCACCCAGCACCTCCGCATACGGCTTCAAGCGCGATCCTGCCGAGTGGTACTGAACCCGCCCGCCAATCAGAAACTCATTTAGGTGAGCGTTGGCCCCCTTTTGAATGCTTCCGCGCAAGTCAATCCCGGCATCGACAGGCCCGCTATGGACCAGCTGATCGTATACACCCACGCCCACGCCGGAGAATAAGCGTGACGTCGAGTTCGCTCCAAGAAATGCATACAATCCGGGATCCGGCGTCGAGTTGCTGACCCGCGAAAACACGGGCATTCCGTAAATCCCAATCTGAGCTTGACCAATCGCACCCATACCTACAGTAACCGCCAGCACTGCCGCGAGACGTACACACCTAATCCAATTTCTAAAGACCATTCCATCATCATAACCGGGCGGGGAACACGCGGCTTTTAACCCGCCCACAACGCAAAAGACCCCGCCAAAAACGCGGGGTCTCCAGACGCAAGCACCAATCTACATGTTATTTCTTCCCGCGCTTCTTCAACTCCGGCATGGCCTCGGCCTCATCCTTTTCACTCTTCCGCTTAGACTCGGCTTCTTCCGCATCTTCCGGCTCATCGGAGTCCTCTTCATCCTCAGCGTTCTTTTCCGAGCCGGCCTCCGACAGAAGTGGCTTGGCGTGCGTCAACAGAAGCTTGCCCGTCGCCTGCTCTTCCTTCAGAGACTCCGTCAACAATCCGGCAATCTCCTTCTGACCCAGCGTTTTAGCGATCGCAATCGCCGCCGTATAGCCCGCTATCTCGTAATGCTCCACGCGCAACGAAGCTCCAATCAGCTTTACATCCTTGGCCGCTCCCTCTTCGTCGCTCTCGATCGCTTCCTTGCCCTCGGCGATCACGCCTTCCATCCCATTGCAGTGCTGCCCGGTTGGCTTTTTACCCAGCTGCTGAAACACTTCCTTCAGTCGTTCTACTTGTCCCTTGGTCTGGTCAAGATGAAGTGTGATCGCAGCCTTCAACTCCTCGTTCGAAACTGCCTTTGCCACTTTCGGCAGCGCCTTCGTTAATTGGTTCTCCGCGCTGTAGAGATCACGAAGCTCCTCGATAAACACATCCTGCAAACTCATACACTCTCCTCATTTATTAAAACTGTAGGTATAACAGTATTGAGAGCGGCATAGCTCCACGCAAGTTGGCTGCCCTGGAAAAAGCATCCGCTATAACCTGCCCGATGGAGCCACCGATACGCCGCGGTGTCCGAATAGCGGTAATCCTCCAGGATGCCCAGTCGCCGGAGCTACTAGAAGCTCGCTTGCAGCCGCTGAGAGCATCCCCTCCAAGCTCCCCATCACCTGCGGATACTGTTGTGCCACCGCCGCGATCACCTGATCCGCTTGCTGCTCCGAAACATAAGGCAGCACGCACCGCGAACACCACTCTCCTTCGCGAACATACAATCCTTGCACCGACCGCGCGGCACCGCCCTCCAAACCATAGTGCAACTCCGCGATCCTCGCCCATGGTATCCGCAACATCCCGCGCTTATACCCGCCCAGATCGCCCGTCGCCACCAAACCCCAGTTGCTGACGCGCATCTCTGTTTCATGGGATTTCATCCATCGGCGGCCCCGCACGGTAAACACCATATCTCCGCCAACCTCAACATACTCCAGTACAACCTTCGTTTGCCGCTCGTTCATGTAAGGACCCGTCCTACTCTCTGCAACGCGTGGCAACAAGGAGCCCGCAAGCAACACATCCTATAGAGATCATCGGACAGCTGTCCAGATGCCGGTGCGGGATTTTTTAGGTCGTCCTCTCCGAAGTACCAAAACACAAAAGCCCGGCATCTAGCCAGGCTCTTGTGTTTATCTGCCACCGTAAATCAAATCCGCATCGGCATAAGAATATAGCGGTACTTGACATCCTCATTTCCGTCTTCCGGCCGCATTTGCCCCGCCGATTGCGCGTCTTTAAACTCCATCCGTACCTCGCCCTGCGTGCCGATCGCCTTTAGGAAATCGATTAGATATTGGCTGTTGAAGCCCACCACCAGCGGATCGTAGTTGTATGGCGTATCGATCGTGTCCTCGGACTCCCCCGAGTCGGTAGATGACGAAGACAGCTTCAACTCATTCGACTCCAACCGTATCTTAATCGCGCCACTCCGCTCATCGGCAAACTGCGCCACGCGCTGGATCGATGCCATCAACTCCTCAGACCGTACAATTACAAATTTATTGTTATCCCGCGGCAACACCGCCTCATAATTCGGAAACTGGCCTGTGAGTTTGCGGCTCGTCAGCACCCGGCCGCCTACCTTGAAAAACAGCGTCGACTCGTCATCGGCAAACTCCATCATCTCCGCGTCCGTCGTGCCGAGCAGTGAGTTCAATTCCGCCAGCGCCTTCTTCGGGATCAGCGTCTTCTTCTCGCCCGACACGCCATCAAGCGCCTCGCCCGTCTTCTCGATATGCGCGAGCCGGTGGCCATCGGTCGCCACCATCGCCATCGATTCAGCCTTCAACACGAGCAGCGCGCCGTTCAGCGTGTACCGGCTCTCTTCGTTCGAGATTGAAAAGATCGTCTTCGCCACCATGTTTTTCAGTGCCGGCACGGAGATCTTCACCGCGCCCGTCGTAGGCCACTCCGCCACCTGCGGAAAATTCGCTCGCGCCATGCCGACCATCTTCGTATTCGACCGCCCCGCGCGAATCTGTACCCAATGATTGTCCATCAGCTTGATCGAGATTTCACCTTCGGGTAGCAGCTTGATGTAATCGAATAGCTTCCGCGCCGGAATCGTGCATGCGCCCGGCTTCTTTACCTTGGCCGCGCAGCTGGTCCGCAGCCCTTGGTCAAGATCGGTCGCCGTAATGGTCAGCGTACCCGTTTCCCCGCTGCTCAGGGCTGCCTGCGCCTCAAAGAGAAAATTCGACAGGATCGGGATCGTCGTCTTACGCTCCACCACGCTCTGCGCCGCCGTCAGTTCGCGCAGCAACTCCGCCCGTGACACGGTAATCTCCAAATTTCCCGCAGGCGCGCTCGCCGTTGTGCTCATGTCCATCTCCTCGATCGCAGTCGCCACGTTCACTCTCCCGTTTCATTCATCGTCAGGCACAAACGCGCTGGGGAGACTCTATCATCCCACCATGTCCCGCATCCACGCGGCATGGCCGTCCCCTCAATTCTATGGACCAGGCCCTCTTCGCGCACGATAATCCTTTGTGGGAAACGTGGCACCCATTGTGCACTCCCGTTCCCGCACGAACGCACCTCCAGGCTCTACAACACAGCGGCGCGAGTGTTCTTACGAAGTATATAAAGAGAAGTACAAATACAAGGAGTAGTACTCGTTTGCGCTGGAAATGTGGAACACCGTCTTAACCCTTTCTCATCACTCTACTTACACACTCGTCTCGATTTAGAAAACTCTCATCCGCAAACCGCATCCCTGGCATCATGAGCCCAAAACCGAACCGACTGTTCCCATTTTTACCTTCTTTCCACATGCCGGTGCTAAAGTCTGCGAGAAGACTCCTGTCCATGCCTGAAGATCGATCCAACCTCATGCGATTGTTCAGCTTACGCTGTCCCGCTTCTCCACAGCGTTTGTCAGGGTCGAGGATAACAGGCGACAAATACGAACAAGGCTCTCGGCACCTTTCGATGGAAGCAATGGACGAGCGATAGAGCAATACATGAATCTTCGTCCTACCCGCGAACGAAGATCCTGAAAAATCCGCTATTGGAAAGAAGCAGACAGCTGTCTGGCGGCAAAGTGCTCTGCTGTGTTCGCCGTGTCCACAATCGCCCCCATGCCGAAAAACTCGTGCGTCACGCCGCTATAGAGTTGGTAAGTCACCGGGACGCCCGCGGCCTGCAGCTTGGCCGCATAGGCCTGCCCATCGCTCTGAAGGGGGTCAAGCTGCGCCGCAATAATCGTCGTCGGTGGCAGACTCTTTAGATTAGCAGCGATAGGCGATACTCGCGGGTCGGTTCCCAGAGACGGATCCGGCAGGTAGTTCATATAGAAATAGGTAAGTGCAGCCGTGTTCAACGGCAGAAACGCGTTGGTGTAGAGCAGGTCGGAGGCTTGCGTCACATTGGTGCTCGTCACCGGATACACCAGAAGCTGATGCGTGGGCATCTGCAGTCCTCGATTAAGGGCGGTAATGGCCACCTCTGCCGCTAGATTGCCACCCGCGCTCTCTCCCGCCACCGCGATCTTGCTTGAAATCCCGTTATACCCGGCAATGTTCGCAATCGCCCATTCATAGGACGCGATCGCGTCCCGTCGAGCCGCCGGAAATGGAGCCTCCGGAGCCTTCCGGTATTCCACTGAGACCACAATCGCATTTGCGTAATCGCATAGTTCCCGCGCGCTTGCGTCATAGGTGTCGATCGTCGCAATCACAAAGCCGCCGCCATGGAAATAGAGCACGACAGGAAACGGACCCTCGCCTGTCGGCGTGTAGATGCGGATGGGAATCTTGTTGCCGTCGGGACCGTCGATCGCCAGCCCGTCCGTGATCTTGCCCACGGGCAACGGCTTCTCCGCCAGGCCGAAGTAATGTTCCAGCACCTTGGCCGCATCTTCCGCTCCAAACTGCTGCCGGGCATCCTGAGGCGAGAGAGTGAGGAGCGACGTCCCGCGGATCTGGTTGAGCAGTGTTACCACTTCCAGCATTTGCGGATCGAGCAACTTGACGATCTGCGCTTTGGTAAGCGGAGCGACCGAAGCGCTTACCTGGCCTTGAAGGGGAAGACGAGCTGGTAAGGAGACTAATGCAGCAAACGAAGCGGCGAGTACACAATTACGACGGTATAGAGACATCAAGCACCCCTTAGGAGGAGATAAGCTGGACCTTGATCTCCAGCCTCGCCCTGTGATGCACCTCGCCCGTATGCGGGATGTGAACCTTTCCACGAAAAACACTAACGCCGTGCCTGGATCACCTTGCCGCCGCCGTTGCCCATCTTGCGTCGTGCCCGCTTGGCCGCGATCTCCCGCATCTCCCGCCCAATGGATGTCTTATTCATCACCGCCTGCGTCGCGATACCAAACAGGTTCCCCACCGCCCAATAGAGCGCCAGCCCCGATGCATAGTTCCACGTGATGTAACCGGAAAACACCGGCATCATGAAGGCCATCATCTTTTGCTGCTGCGGGTCGACGCCCGGCGAAGGCGTGTAGAACTGCACCAGAAACTGGCTCAGCACCATGACGATCGGCAGAATATGCCACGGGTCGGCCGCCGACAGATCCGGAAGCCAAGCCCAATGTGCCTGCCGCAACTCCACCACTTTCGGCAGCATATACAGGAACGCGAACAGCAGGGGCATCTGGATCAGCGTTGGAATGCAGCCGCCGAACATGTTCACGCCATTATCTTTCTGCAACTGCATAATCTCGGCGTTCATGTCGTTCCGCTTTGGATCGGTCACCTTCAAGTTCTTGTATTTCGCCTTGATCGCGTCCATCTGCGGCTGGATGCGCTGCATCTTCAGTCCCGACTGCATCGTCTTGATCCGCAACGGCAAGAGGATGAAATTGATCACCAGAGTCAGAATCACAATCGCCCAGCCCCAGCTTGAGACTACGTGCGTCTGAATAAACTGTAGCGCCAGGAACAACACCTTGCCGATCGGCCCAAAGAAGCCAAAATCCAGCAGCGGCTCCAGGGTCGCGTTTGATCCCGACGGATGGATCGCCTTCAGCACGTTCGCCGCCTTCGGCCCCGCATAAATCCGCATCGCCGAGTGTCCCGATACATCGCCAACCGCCGCGCCCAGAATCGGCACCAGCATCGGCTTGGCCGAGCTCGACGGCGTCCCCTGCCCCAGCCCATTGTTACGGCTGGCCTTCGCCACGTCGATCTGGTTGTGCAGGCTTGCCAGTGTCGCCGAGCTTGGCGTATCCGGCAGAAACACCGCCGCAAAATAAAGGTCGCTTACCCCCGCCCATTCGATGGGCGCGTTGTCCGTCGCTCCGCCCGAGACGTTCTTCACCGCGCGATGATCGACCTTGCCGTTGGCCGAAAGATCCACCTGCGCCGCGGCATACGACCGCGCGTCCTCTTCATCGCCGAACCCGCCCGGCCACGCCAGCAACGCCCGCACCGGCGCGCCATTCCGCGTCACCCGCAGATCGGCATGAAGCATATAGCTTTCGTCGAAGGTGAAGGTCTTCGTCGCCTCCAGCCCCTGGCCGCTGTACTTGAACGTCAGCGTCCCCGGTGAAGCCACCCGTCCCGTGGCCGAAGGCACGAACAGCGCCGAGTTCAGCGCCGCCGTCACTCCGGGATCATACGTATAAACCGAGAGCGGATACCCGAACTGCCGTGCCGCCTGATCGTGCACCAGGTCCAGCGGCTGTTTGTAGTTGTCCCTATAGTTCTTCAGCTGCCACGAGGTCGCTTGCGCGCCTTTATTCGAAACCGTGATCCGCATCAACTCGTTCTCGATCACGCTCGTCGACTCCGCCGCGGCCTGCATTGTGGGAGCCGCCGACGGACTCCCCGCTGGACTTTCCATCGCGCCGCCAGCTCCCGCGCTCTGCACGGCTACCGGCGCTAAAGGAGCCGTACCCGGCGAGACCGCCTGACTCTGTGCGGCGGGCGGGTTCGGCGACGCTGTCTGCGGATTGTGCTTCGACTTATAAAATTGCAGGCCGAAGAAGATAGCCACCATGACGAGCATCATCGTGACGAGCGACCTGTTATCCTGTCCGCCGCCCTGCTGTGTGGGGTTTTTAAACTCTGCCAAGAGACTTCCTATTCTGTTGCTACATATGAGCGGTGCCTGGGCTGCCGCCGCGCTGAAGCTTACGCATCTCTCATGATAAATGGTGCCTGTCGATCGAGTTTCGCCATTCCGCTCGCAATCGAACCGGCCGTGCGTGATACAAAGGTACCGCTCCATGGAGGGCCGGTACGCAAACCTTGGATCGCATCGCCGGTTGGCTGCTCCTGTTGGGTGGCTTTGGACACGCCCTCGGCTCGATTCAGGTCTATAAGGCCGACCCGATGACCCTCCTCTGGGCGCTCTGCGGTACGCTTTTCGCGTGGCTTCTGGCCGCGGTCAATCTCCTGCGTGCTTCCCGCGCGACCGACCGTGCCCTCACCTGGGTATGCCTCATCGGGAATCTTGCCTGGATCGCCGTTTCACTGCGTTTCGGTGCGCTTATGGTCAATATCTTCGATCCGCGCTCCATGATCTTTGTCGTTATCACGACCGTGCTTTGCGGCTTTTGCCTGCGTTCGCTTCTGCGGGCGGCACCGGATCGAGCCCGCCCCTCGTAAACGGATGACACCGCGCCAGCCGCCGTACCGCGAGCCATGTCCCCCGCAATGCCCCATGACGGTGCACGGCCACATAGGCATACTCGGAGCAGGTTGGGAGAAATTTACATTGCGCCGGAGACAGTGCGTGCAGCAAGGGCGAAATAATCAGCTTATACAGGCGCAGCATCGTGGTGGCCCGTCTCCCGCCGCTGCCTCTCGACTAGCTTCCGCACCGTCTGGAAGACCTGCACCACTTCCCGCTCCAGCACGGCCTGGTCGAGCTCCAGCACCGTTCGCCGCGGATGCAGGATCACGTCGACCCCACCCATGGCCGGACCCGTGAACAGCTTTAGATGCCGCCGGACCACCTCCCGCAGCCGCCGCTTGATCCGGTTCCGGTCTACCGCCTTGCCCAGCACCTTGCCCACCGTCAGCCCCACCCGTGGACTCTCGCCGTCCACGCCTCGCAGCGGCTTCCCGTCCGGCCCCGCCGCTGGCCGCACGGAGTAGAAAAAGCTCATCTGCTTGGCAAACTGCTTACGGCTGGACTTGTACACGCGCTCGTAATCGGCGTGTTTGCGAAGGCGATTGGGCTGTGCGAGCATGGCGGCACCGTTGTACAGTGTGACGTACAGTGTCCAGTGTAGCTCTTGGGGGAGCAATCATGGCAGCCAGCCCGGGCAACACCTATGTGGCCCTTCTGCGCGGCATCAACGTCGGCGGCAACAATAAATTGCCCATGCGCGATCTCGTCACGATCTTCGAAAAAGCCGGCTGCCGCAACGTCCGCACCTACATTCAGAGCGGCAATGTCGTCTTCCAATCGGACGTCTTTCAATCGGACGAAGCAAGCCGCCTCGCCGAAACCATATCCCAAGCTATTGAACGAAACTTCACCCTTCGCATACCAGTCATCCTGCGAACCGCCGAGGAGATGACCTCCGCTCTTCACAACAATCCCTTCGCCGTCGCTGGAGTCGCTGAAGACTATCTCCACGTCTTCTTCCTCGTCCATCGACCCACGGCGGCGGCCATCGCAGCGCTGGACGTAAGCCGCTCTTTTGGAGATACATTCGCTGTAGCCGGACGCGAGATCTACCTTCATCTTCCCGGCGACGTCGCCCGTACCAAGCTCACCAACGTGTACTTCGACCGTGCCCTTTCGACTGTAAGTACGCTTCGTAACTGGCGGACAGTGCGCCTGCTCGCCGACGCCTGTTCGCCCAAATGACCGGCGCGATGTTGGCCACCGCTGTATAGTAGCTCCGTATGAACCTTCAGCGATGGTTTGGGATCGCCGGGGACGTCGTTCTCCCCTGCTGGCTGCTGCTTCTCTTCGTCCCGCGCTGGCGATGGACCCAGCGCCTCGCCACCTTTGCCGTACCGCTTCTACTCGCCGTGCTGTACCTCATCTTGCTGACGACCGCCCCGCGAGCTGCCGGAAGCGGCTTCAACTCCCTCGCCCAGGTCCGCGCCCTCTTCTCGGTCGACCAGGCCTTGCTCGCCGGGTGGGTCCACTACCTCGCTTTCGATCTCTTCACCGGCGCATGGGAGGCTCGCGACGCCGCCCGCCTCGGCATCTCCCCCTGGGTGGTTGCTCCCTGCCTCATCCTCACGTTCCTCTTCGGTCCGGTAGGCCTCGCCCTCTATCTAATACTTAGGTTAGCCATGCGACGCGAGCTGGGCGCATGATCCAGGCTCTTATCTCTCGCATCCTCAACGAGAACCGGGGCATCACCCTCGCTATCTGGGTCAATCTAGCGTTGTTGGCCGCCGCGGCTCTTGCCATGCCCTTCGACCACCGCCACATCCTCGGCCTCAATCCTTGGATCAAGCCGATGAAGTTCGACCTCTCGGTCCTGATCTACGCCGTCACCATCTCCCTTTTTCTGTCCTTTCTCGAAGGCTCGGTGCGCGCACGCTGGACGATCGGCTGGGGCATCGGTCTCGCCATGATCATCGAGAACACCGTCATCTCGATGCAGTCCGCGCGCGGCGTGCCTTCGCACATGAACTACACCTCGCTCTTCAACGGTGTCTCCTTCGGCCTGATGGGTCTCTTCATCGCTCTCAATACCATCCTGGTCGCCTGGCTGCTTCTCCTCTACCTGACAAACCGTACCCTGCTCCCGGCCGCTATCCTCTGGGGCATCCGCCTCGGCCTTGCCGCCCTGCTCGCCGGCAGCATCGAGGGTGTCCTCATGGTCGGCACTTACGGAGCCCACACCATCGGCGCGCCCGACGGCGGAGCCGGTCTCCCCTTCGTCAACTGGAGCACCGCCCACGGCGACCTCCGCGTCGCCCACTTCTTCGCCCTCCATGCCCTGCAAATCTTCCCGCTTATCGGCTGGGCCTTCTCCCGCACGACACTTCCCGTGCGCGCTCAGTGCTTCGCCACCCTTGCCGCCGCCGTCCTTTATCTTGCCGGAGTCTGGACCCTTTTTGCCCAGGCCATGGCGGGTCGCCCCGTCCTGCCAGTCACGACCAGCGCCGCCACGTCAGCTGCGGCTCCATCAAAATCTTCAAGATAAACGCCGACTGCGGCAGCCGCCGGTTGACATACGTTCGCAGCAGGGGTACGAACCGCTGCAAGAACCGGTTTCCCGGCAGGGTGCACACAACCACTAGATCCCGCACCATGCTCATATGGAAGTAGAGCCGCATGGCGTGCGGTGTACCCCCCTCGAAGAACAGCACCTTGCTTCCCCGCGCCACCTCATGCTCCAGCAGATACGCCCGCAGCACCGTCCCCAGCGACAGTGCCGGCAGATCGTCC
>CAXTRY010000073.1:0-13627 GCA_964246805.1 uncultured Acidobacteriaceae bacterium | reverse complement strand
GGCACCGTCACCTCCTCCATCTACTGCCTGATGGTGGTCGCGGCGGCCGCCCGTTTCGGCGCGCGGAAGCGGCGGGAAGACCACGCCCCGGCGGAGTTTCTGCCGCCGTTGAGCGTGTTGAAGCCGCTGCATGGGATCGAGCCGGGAATGGAACGGAACCTCGTGACGTTCTTCGAGCAGGAATATCCGGAGTTCGAGCTGCTGTTCTGCGCGCGGCAGGAGATCGACGAGGGCTTGCGGCTGGCGCGTCGGGTCGGCGAGCGCTACCCGCACGTGGATGCGCGGTATGTGACGTGCGGCGAGCCGATGCCGAAGTTCCACAACGCGAAGGTGTACTCGCTCGAAAAGTTGGATTCGGTCGCGAAGCATGAGCTGTACATCACGAGCGACGCGGATGTGCGGGTGGAGCGGGACTATCTCCGGCGGATGGTGCAAAACCTCAAGGACCCGCGCGTGGGACTGGCCTCGTGCGTGTACCTGGGGACGACCACGGGCGGCTTCGCGGCGCAGCTGGACGCCGTGGGCAAGAGCGTCGAGATGACCTCCGGCGTGCTGGTGGCGGACATGATCGAGGGGACGAAGTTCGCCCTCGGCGCGACCATGGCGGTGCGGAAGAAGTCGTTCCAGGACGTGGGCGGCTTCGGGGAACTGGGGCAGTTTTACGCGGACGACTTCGTGCTCGGCAACCGGCTGGCTAAGCAGGGCACCGGCGTGCTGCTGGCCACGCACGTCATTCGGCTGATGGTGCAGGACGCTCCGTTCGCGCTGTCGTTCCGCAACCAGTTGCGCTGGATGCAGAGTACGCGGCGGTCGCGGCCATGGGGGCATTTTGGAACGGGGCTTACGTTTGCGATGCCGTTTGGATTGATAGGACTATTGTGGGGACTACTAAGCGGCAACGTGCTGCTGGGGCTAGGATGGCTGGGAATTGCGGTGGCGAACCGATGGTTGCAGGCTGGATCGGTCTTAGTCGTGATGGGAGATGGGGAGTGGCTGCGCCATGCGCTGATCTATCCGCTTCGCGATTTATTGGGGAGCATTTTATGGGTGGGGAGTTATGGCGGGGACCGGTTCTATTACCGGGGTAAAATTTATAAGTTGAAGGAAGGTGGGACGGTGGAGGCTACCGAGTAGTTTCAGCATAGCGGACGGTACAAACGCAGATTCGCTTCGGAATGACAAACAAGAAGAGCTAGTGATTCGTGAGGATGGTTTTGCCGCCGGAGCGGGTCAGGATATGCGCGTGGGGAAGGTCGCGGGCGCGGGCGGCTTCGTTGTAGGTGAGCAGGAAGATGCGTTGGGGGCTGGTCCAGAGGGTGCGGAGTGAGGCTTCATTCTGGAAGATTGGCGGCGCGTCGGGCCAGAAGGAACCGTACCACGGGCCGTTGACGCGACCGTTGACGAGGTGGACAGACTGGCGCGTGTAGAAGAGGAGCGAGGAGCCGGAGGTAAGTTCGCCGTCGAGGAGGATTAGGTCGCCGGGTTGGCGGACGCGGTTGATGATCATGGCCAGGTCTCTGGAGCCGAGGATGGGGTAGAAGCGGCGGAGACCTTCATGCGCGGCGGTGAGGATAACGATCATGGCGGCGGCGAGGGTAAGATTGGCGGCGAAGGAGCGGCCGGCGCGGCGAAGCAGATAGCTGCCGGGCCCGAGGGCGATCATGCCCGTGGCGACCGCCGCAAGGGGAGCCCGGAAGAGGCCCATGGCCGCGCCGGTGAGATCGAAGATGTGACCGAGCGAGAGATTGTAGAGGTCGGGATGGCCGGCGAGGAGGCCGGCGAGGTCAGTGCCGGGTGCGGGACGCGGCGCGGTAAGGGCGAAGTATGCGCATACCGCGGCAAGGATTGAGGTCAAAGGGGTAAGTAAAAAGAGACTGGAGCGTAGGGCGGAGGTGCGAGCCTGGGTGCCGGGCCGGTCTGCGTGGGCTAGAAGGCCTCCAGCCATGAGGGTTAAGGCGGGAATGGCGGGGAGGGAGTAGTACTCCTGCCTGCTGGAGATGCTAAAGAAGAGGAGGACGATGGCGGCCCACAGGGTTAGGGTGAGAGCGGCTTCGCGAGCGCGGAGGGTTGTAGACCCCACCCTGTCGCGATCAGACCGCGATAAAGAGGGGGCACCTATAGATTTACGATCATTCCAGAATTGGGTGAGTGCTCCGGGGAGGAAGGTAGTCCAGGGCATGGTCCAGATGGCGGCGTAGAGCCAGAAGAGCCAGACGGGGGTGTTGCCGTAGTCGTGCGGGATGCGGCGGCCCAGAAAGCGGGCGACGTGCTCGTTGTAAAGGTAGAACCAGGCCCAGCCCGCTCTTGCCGGCAAGCCAAGTCCCGTAGGTAAAACGATAGCCGGGTTATGGAGAGCTGCAAGGATGTGCCATGGCGCGGCGGTCAGGAGAAAGACGGCAGCGCTCGGGATCAGAGGGAGCCGGGGAAGTTTGTGGATCTGGCGGGTCATAAGCAGATACAAGAAGACGAAGGCAAGTGGAAAGATGAGTCCGATGAAGCCCTTGGTGAGCAGGTTCAGGGCGAGGACGGCGGCAAAGGCGATGCATGGAAGGAGTGCGCGGTGAGGCGAGGAACGAGACTCTTGCGGGAGCGAAATATGGTCTAGGGCGATAAGAAAGAGGTGAACGCCGAGGGTCATCCAAAGGCAGAGGAGAATATCGGGGATGAAGAAGCGAGTATAAAGATAGGGACCGACGGCAGTGGCCGTGGCCAGGGCGGAGTACAGGCCGCCGCGCTCTCCGTAAAAGCGGCAACCGAGAGCATAGACGCTGAAGAAGAGGGTCAGCACGGCGAGAGCGAGGGGAAGGCGGGCCGCCCAGTCATGCTCCCCGAAGACGGACATCGAGCCGGCGGCCATCCAGTACATGAGCGGCGGCTTGTCGAAGAAGCGGATGCCGTCGATGGTGGGGGTGACGAAGTCGTGGCGGTGGAGCATCTCGCGGGCGATTTCGATATAGATGGAGTCGACATCATCGAGCAGGCCGGGGGAGAACAGGCCGCCGACCTGGAGCATGAGCCAGGCGAAGACGATAAGCGCGATAGAACGAGCGGTTGAGCCTAGTGGGTGCGCCTGAGCCGCGGGTGTAACGATTTGTTCGGAGGAAAGCGTTTCGGGCATGACGTGCTCATGCGATTGTAATTAACGCGACCTATGAAGGCTTGGGAAGACGGTGGGTAAAGGCGGGGGATCGTTGGGTGGGATGTGGTCGAGCGGGCGGTCCGTCACAAGGGCCTTGCCGGAGGTCTCCTCAAGCAGGACCTGGCGGGAGCCTAGCAGGCGATCGACTTCGTCGCGTTTTTCAAGGGGAATGAAGAGGAGTTTGCGCTCGCCGCTGCCCCATTGAGCAAGGAGATCGGTGCCGGTGAGAAAGACCGGTGGAGCGTCCGGGAAGGTGGAACCGAAGAGCATGGACGTGGAGCGGCCTTCAACGAGCTTCACGTCCTTACCCAGGTAAAAGGGAATCGAGGAGCCATAGGCCTGATCGCCGTAAAGGAGAACCTGATTGTCGCGGGAGATGGCTTTGTCGTCTTCGAGTTCCTGGATTTTTTCCGCCAGATCCTGCGAAGAGAGCATGGGCCCGAAGCGGACGAGAGCGATATGGGCGGCGATCAGGAAAAGCGCGGCGGTGGCGGCGATGGTAACGGTAGAGGCGAGATGGCGGCGCTGCCGGCGGAGCACCCAGGCAAGCGCGGGGCCTAGGGCAAAGGCGGCGGCGGCGAGGGCGGCGGGTAGGCGGAGAGCGGCGAAGCTCGGGCCCGTCAGATCGAAGAGGTGAGACATGGAGAGGGTGTAGTCGCCCACTCCACGATGAGCGAGGAGATCGCCGATGTCGGGGACGAAGGCGAGGTGGCGCGAGGTCCAGAGGCCGTAGGTCAGGGCGGCGGCGATGAGCAGCCCGACCAGGGTAAAGGCAGCGTGACTGGCGGTGACAAGACGACGCGCGCGAAGGTCGCGGGCGAAGGTCTGTTCCGCGTGGACATGGGCCTGCATCAGGAGAATCAGCAGCGGCAGGTAGGCCGGGAAGGTGTAGTACTCCTGATTGGTGGAGAGCGAAAAGAAGCCTAAAACGATGGCTGAGAAGAGGGTAAGAAGGAGGGTGGTACGTTCCGCATAGGTGCGGATGTGCAGCAGCGGAGTGCCGGGCGCAGCGTCTCTTTGACGCCGGAAGAGCTCAATGATGAGGATCGCGCCGCACAGGACGGCGACGGTGAGCAGGTACGGAATGCGGCTCAGGTGACGGACGAAGATGCCGACGATGGCGATCATGTAGATGGTATAAAGCGGCCAGTGGTCGAGCAGGGGTGTGCCGGCGCGGCGATGAGCGCGAAAGGCTTGCACTGCTTGAGCCGCGAGGGTGGGAAGAAGAAGCGACCAGGGGAAGAGCCAGACGAGATGCAGACTCCAGAAGAGATAGCCGGGAAGTTTGTTGTAGTCCATCGGCTGACGGCGGCCGAGAAAGCGCAGGACATGCTCGTTGATGAAATAGAACCAGAAGAAGCCGTGGCCATTGGCGGCACCGGTGTTGCGGAGTCCGGCGAGGATGTGCCAGGGAGCGGCGACGGCTAGGAAGAGGAGCAGACCGGTGAAGGGGCGAAGCGTCCGCCATCGGGGAAGGTCGCCGCTGGCGATGAGATATAGAAGCGCCGCACCGAAGAAGAAGACGAGAGCAACCAGACCTTTCGTGAGGACGGCAAAGGCCAGCGCGGTCCACATGGCGTAAGCGGCTAGACGGCTGAGTTTATCAAGAGCTTCGAGCATGAAGAAGAGCGCCGCGCAGAGGAGAAGGGAGAGCAGAACCTCCGGAATGAAGACGCGCGTGAAGAGGAAGACGCCGGCGGCGGTGAGGGTGGCTAGTCCGGTGTAGAGGCCGGTTCTGGCGTTGAAGGCTGATGAGGCCCAGCGATAGCCAAGCAGCGCCAGCAGAAGGACGGCAAGTGCTTGCGGCAGGTGTACCGCGAAGGTATTGAAGCCGAAGAGGCGAAACGTCGCGGCGACGAGCCAATAGGGCAGCGGAGCCTTTTCCAGGTAACGTATGCCGTTGACGTGGAGGGTGACCCAATCGCCGGTGAGCGCGATATGCCGGGCTGCATTGGCATGGGTGGCATCGGCGTCGTCAAGAAGCGGAGGCGAAAACAGAGCCGTGAAGAAGAGGGTACACCACAGGCCGACCAGGAGCGCGATATCGAAACGGCGAGCAGCCCGCGGCGGCACCGACGTAGACAAAACCTCGCGGCTGTCTTCGGTGGCTTTAGGGCCTTCGAGGATCGATTCCTGCTGCTGTACGGGCATAGCTCCGCTATAGATGTTCTGAGCTTGAACACAATGTCGAGACGGATGTCGCGGTCCAGAGTTTCGATGCGGGGCTTGACGATGGAGCTACTTTTTGACGGTCTTCTTTTTAATCGTCTTCTTGACGGTCTTGCGTCGAGGACTGATCGAGGTGGTGTAGAGGGCGCGGACGGCACGCGGGTCGATGAGCCATTGCAGAACGGCTGGGCCGCGGGTGAGGTTCAGCCGGGCGATGGAACCTTTGCGGAGACGAACCTGAGCGCCGGTCGTCTCCTGTCGGGTGACGATCCGGGCCGTCGGGGGTACAAGGAGCGACCCGAGAAATCCTTGCAGGTTAGGATTATGGCCGACTACAAGCACGTTTTCGCGACCGCGGCACTCATCCAGAAGTTTGTGGAAGTCGGCGAAGGTCGCTTCGGGTGCAAGGCCATTCGAAAGCATTACGGCGGATTCGTACCCGTTCTCGGTGCCGATCAACGTGGCGGTCTGGAGGCTGCGCTTGAGCGGGCTGGAGACGATCAGGTCGAAGGCGATTTTTTGCGCGCGAAGAACATGGGCAAGCTGCAGGCAGTGGCGCTTACCGTCTTTATCGAGGGGGCGTTTGACATCAAGGAGGGGATTTGCGCGTTTCGTGCCGGCGCTTGCATGACGAAGAATGTACAGATTCATAGAACTGTAACAATTATAACCGTGACGATGGGGCGGCAGACGTATGCCGCCAAAGTTCCGTGGAGAGAACGCCGCGGAGAGAGAGATGCTGGGCTACGAGGGTTATATCGCTCTTCCGGAAAGACATTTGATAGTCCGGCAGCTGTGAGGTCCGAAGTCCCGTCAACAGGCGAAAGGCGAAATACAGCAGGCGGACGAGGAGAGTCGCCGGATGGTGCATGAATCCCGCCGGGATGCGAAAATCGGAGACGAGCCAAAGTGCGTCTTGCTGAACGTGGGCGGTAAAGCGGGCGATCAGAGCATCGATCTCGGATTGGGTAAGGCAGTCGAAGAAGAAGTGGGCGGCGATCAGGCTTGTATCGGCGGCGGGCGTGTGCTCCAGGGCGTTGGAGTGAGAGGTGCGTAGACGGGTTTCGGCGTGGGAGGACGCTTGTTCGCAGTTGCGGCGGAGAAGGGCGAGCATGGCGGTGCTGGTATCGACCGCCGTGGCGCGAAGTAGTGGATGGACGGCATAAAGCCGAGCCAGGAAGCGGCCATCGCCGTCGCCGAGGACGAGGACGTGCGTCTGTTCACGAAGCTGCGGGATGAAGTGGGTGCGGCAGCGTTGAAGCGTGGGACCGAGGGTCAGATATTCCAGCCAGCGATAGGCGCGGGCGATATGGTCGAAGTTTGCAGGCACGGCTGACGGTTACGGAAAGACGAGGAAGAGAACAGGGGTGAGCAAAGCGAGGTCGGCGATCGCGCGGAGGGTGATCGCGGGAAGGCGCTCGCGGCAGGCGTCCAGCGCGAGCAGAAGCGTTGTAGAGGCAGCAATGGCTCCGGCAATGGTGCGGGCGGCGGGAGGTTGGAGCCAGACGCAGACGAGCGCCCCGAGAAGCAGGAGCAGAGCGATTGCGCGGAGATAACGCAGAGCGAAGCTGGTGGCGGGATGAGCATCGCCGGGGCTGCCGGCGTTATGAGACGGATGTTCCCAACGGTATATAAAGAGGCAGTTGAGGCTGCACAGCGCGGCGAGCAGACACGCCGGAGCAATCATGGGGATGCTAAGCCCGGGTTGTCGCGCGATCGTAGGAATAAAGGTCGCGACGGCAAAGAAGAGGCCTACGGCGAACTCTTTGGGAAGGCGCGGTGAGCTGCGGACGGCATGGATCAGAAGGAAGTAGCCGGCGAGAAAGCTGCCTTCGATAAGATAAAGGCGGATCGCCGCTGGCGGCAGACCGGGCAGCAGGATAGCCAGGACCAGGACGGCCAGGACGATTCCCGCCCGGAAGACGAGGCTGTGCCGGGCGTGGAAGCGATGCCGTGCTTCAAGCTGCCGGAGGCCGGCCGCGGCTGGGCGAGCGTCGAGGAGGCGGTCGCCCGCGTAAAGTAACCAGACGGCGGCAAACATGGCCGCAATCGAAGAAGCGGGCAACGCAAAGCCGTTGCATCGAGCGAGGAAGGCCGTCCAAACGGCCGCGACGGTCGGCGCGTCGAGCGAAAGCAGATGCCAGAGACCCAAAGCGTTATGGCGTTCGACCGGCGCGGGGGGAAAGCGCAGAGGCTCGTTCGGTATCCGTGCGGGAGAACGGGTTGCGACGCTCAACCCGCGCGCGGACGATGAAGCGATCTGGAGAACGTAGCCCACGACACTAGTGTAGAGCGCTATGGGCGGACGGTCATTCATGCCGGGACGGCAATTTGTCTGGAAGAGTTGCGGGATTCCGGGATTGGACTTTGAAGCGATTGTGGAGGGAGCTTTCACGCTAGGCTGCTTTGCGCCCAGAAGGCTGGGTCGAGATCCGGGAAGATGCTGTCCCGCGTCTGGATTTCTGTAAGCCGGGTATCCTGATCGGGGGAGAGGCTACCGGTCGATTCGAAGCCTCGCCAGATCTCTTCGAGAGCGCGGAATTGTTCGAGATGCGTTCGGAAACGCAGTTCGGCATAATCGCGGGCCGCGCCCGTGGTGATGAGGAACTGCCAGTCCGACGATTCCAGGAGGAGGAGCTCGCGGCAAAGCTGCTGCACGATCTGCTTGGCAAGAGGGGACGAGCGCCAGAGTTCGCCGGTGCAGATCTCTCGGACGAAGCGTTCGGCGGGATAAATGTGGGTCCATGTCCAACTGGTTTGATCGTTGAGCCAGACCTGATGGTCACCGCCCGCCCCCCAGGAACCCTCGGGCAAGGCAATCTCCCCGGCGCGGCCATGATGCTCGAGATAGTCGACGGACGAGATGAGAACGACGGCGGGAGTTTCCAGGGAATCGTGGTGAAGCGCGCGGGCGACAGCTTCAAGCCATTGCGGCCCTTCGAACCACCAATGGCCGAACAGTTCGGCGTCGAACATGGCGGACAGTACAGGCGTATTCGGGGCGTTGGTGGCGGAAGCAAGAGCTTCAGTCACCAATTGGACGAAATGCGCGGCATGGTCGCGGGCCCGTTCCTTGGCACGCGCTGGGGAATACGGCTGCTTATCGTCCATGTCGACTTGGCCGCCGGTGACCCGCCAATAGCGATGTCCGCCGGGCCAGCGCTTCTTGTGAAAGTCGAGATAGTTGCCATCGCCCGGATAGCCCTGCTCCCCGGACCAGACCTGTAGGCCCGTGCGTGGGTCGCGGGGAAAGACGGTGACGGGGTGAAGTGCGCCGCCGCTACCGGTATAACTGCCTTGGACGAAGTAGGTTTGGTAGAGACTGCGATGGGTTGCGGCGGCGGCTTTCTGTTTCGGTTCGTCAACAAGGTCGCCGCGTTGAGCGTAGGGCGAGGACACGTGGCTGGACGCTTCCACCAAATGCATATCTACATAGAAAAAGTCGAGGCTGGATTCGGAGAAGGCCTGCTCGATTCCTATGCGAACGAACGGCTGGTGCGGCTCGGAGGCACCAGCGTCGAGCACGGGATAGGTCCACGGGCCTTCCGGGCGATAGCCGCATTCGGGGCTCCAGATGCCTCGGGGGGCGCGGCCGAAATGGCGCCGGTGCGTTTCAACGGCCAGGCGAACCTGAGCGCGGACGCTTTCATCGGTGCCAAGAAGAGGAAGATAACCATGCGTGGCGGCGCACGTGATGATATCGATGAGTCCCGCGTCGTTGAAATGACGAAACCCGGCGACAATATCGTGTTCCAACTGATTGAAATGATTCAAGGCATCGGTAAAAAAGCGATACCAGAAGCGGGCTGTCTCGGCATAGTGAATCTCGCCGGATTGTACGAAGAACGCTTCATCTTCCCGAGCGGCGACGATCTTCCTTCCAAGATATTTAGGGAACTCGGCGAGGAAGACAGGATGAGCGAGCTGCTCAAGCAGAACGGGGGAGAGATTGAGATTGCAATGAAGAGTGATGCCGTCGCGCTCCAGGTTCGCCAGGATACGCAGTAGCGGAAGGTAAGTCTCGGCGGCTGCCTCATGGAGCCACTCCATGCCGTGGGGCCAGGTGCCGTGATGGATGACGTAAGGCAGATGAGCATGAAGGGTAAAGGCAAGAAAGCCCACGGACGGCATGGATGGTGGCTGTGTCACGAGGGTCTCCCAAGTGTGATGAGTCGCGTATGGAGCGTATGCAGCGAAGATAGATCAAGAGGATGGTCGCGCAACGATCTTTTCCGACAGGCAAACATGCCGCTAGTTCGACAGGCAAATACGCCGCCCGCCGAACAAGTCGAATGAAGAAAGGATATGGCTCTATGACTAATCACGCAGTTTCGATGCTGTAATGATGAGACGGGTTCGTTTACAGTAAGGCGCAACCTTCCAAAGCGCGTGGGCATCCACCTTAAGGAAGGCATCAGCTGCCAAGGTGAGTGGCCCGAGCAATGGTACGTTCGTCTTTGTATCGTTTCGCGAAGTGTCGTTGTGGGTGCGGAACCTTCAATCAATCAAGCAATGCGACAGGAGAAAGACATGGCGGATAACGACAGCAGTGTAAGCGGGTTTGGATGGTTTCTGGCGGGACTGGGTGTAGGCGCGCTGGTTGGCGTACTGTACGCGCCGAAGTCCGGCCGAGAGACACGGGATGACATTACAGCCGGCGCGCTCGAAGCCCGCGACAAGGCCGCCGCGTTGGCTCAGCAGGGTAAAGAAAAAGCCGCCGTACTGACACAGCAGGCGCAGGAGAAGGCAACAGCTCTTGCGCAGCAGGCACAAACGCAGGTATCGGCACTGGCCGACCAAAGCAAGCAGCAAGTTGGCGAATACGTCGACAAAGGCAAGGAGTATTACGACAAAGGTGTAAGCCAGTTCACCGAGTATGTGGAAAAGGGTAAGGGTTTGGTCCAGGAGCAGCAGGATAAGGTGGCAGCGGCGATCGAGGCGGGCAAGGACGCGTACACCACGACCTCAACCACGGGCGTGCCCGGCGAGTCGCATATTTCGTAGGGCATCAGTTTAGAATCGATCGTGCGAAGCGGGCTTGGTGTCGGCACCCTGCCCGCTTCTTATTTGAGTTGTAACCCGTTTGAGGAGTGAGTGATGAACGTGTTGATGGCGGGAATGTGGCTGCAAGATGGAGGGTTGATATCAACCGACACAAGGCTGCTGACGATCTTTGTAGGATTAGTAGCTTTAGCGATGTTGATTCAGGCCATCGTGGTGCTGGCTCTGGGATTCGCGGCGATGAAGGCGCAGAAGAAGCTGCTGGCTGTTGTGGACGATCTTAAGAAAAAGGCCATGCCGGTGATTGCGAGCGCGGAAAATATCGTGCGCGAAGCTACGCCCAAGGTTAAGGTAGTCGTCGAGAATGTGGTCGAGACCAGCCACATGGTGCGCAACAAGGTACACGATATCGAAATCACCGTGGAGCAGGCGAATACCATGGTGCGTACCAAGATCGGCGAGTTTGAGGCTACCCTGGCGGGGGCAAATCAAAAGTTCAAGGAAGCCACCGATACCTTCGGCGATGTGAACACAAAGACGCGCGGGCAGATCAGCCGCGTGGACGGGATGATTACTTCGGCTCTCAAAGCGACATCCGATCTTGGAACTACGATCAATCAGGGTATTCAGGCTCCGGTGCGGCAGGTTGCCGGCATTGCCACGGGCGTGAAGACCGGGATCGATACCTTATTGAAGAAGTTCAAGGTAATGTCGGGCAGGTAATTGGAATTGGCGAGTAAGAGGGCGCGGCTTAGGTCGCGCCCTTTCTTTCATGCGCTAGAGGATCCAGCCGCCGCCAACGACCTCATCGCCCTGATAGAAGACGGTGGACTGGCCCGGGGTGATCGCTCGCTGGGGGATATCGAAGATAGCCTCGATGCGGCCGGGTCCCGTGGCGCGTAAGACGGCTTGCGCCGGGGTGTGACGGTGGCGAATCTTGATCTCGACGCGGAGTTCTTCGCCGGGGCGGAGATCGGGAATGGTGATCCAGTTGAGGCGGTTGGCGCGGAGTTGGGTGGTCATCAGGGCAGCGTCCGGGCCGACGGTGACTTGGCGGGAATCCGGGTGGATGTTGAGGACGTAGAGGGGATCGGGCGACGTGAGGCCGAGGCCCTTGCGCTGTCCCACGGTGAAGGCGTGGATGCCGGCGTGACGGCCGATGATTTCTCCCGTCGCGGTGACAAGTTCGCCGGAGGAGTCGGGCAGTTCACGGTCCTGATCGTTGAGGTAGGCGCGGAGAAAGGTCTGATAATCGCCGCCGGGAATGAAGCAGATCTCCTGGGAGTCGGGCTTGGCGGCGACGTTGAGACCGGCGTCGGCGGCCATTGTGCGTACGGCCGGCTTCTGCATCTCGCCGAGGGGGAAGAGGGTGCGGCTGAGCTGCTCCTGTGTGAGGCCGAAGAGGAAGTAGGTCTGGTCTTTCGACTTATCCTCGGGGCGGGAGAGTATCCAGCGGCCCCGCTCGGGGTCGAAGTGGTTGCGGGCGTAGTGACCGGTGGCGATGCGGTCCGCCCCGATTTGGCGGGCGGTGGTGAGGAGGGCGTCGAACTTGAGGTGGTTGTTGCAGAGGGTGCAGGGGATAGGGGTGCGTCCGGCGAGGTACTCGTCAACGAAGGGCTGGACGACCTCGGCCTCGAAGCGGGCCTCCTGGTTGACGAGGTAGTAGGGGATACCGAGCTGCTCGGCGACGCGGCGAGCGTCGTAGACATCGTCGATGGAGCAGCAGCGACCCTGGACGGACTCAGGCATGCCCTCGTGTCCGGCGAGGCGGCGCTGGTTCCAGAGCTGGAGGGTGAGGCCGACGAGGATATGGCCCTGGGCGCGGAGCAGGGCGGCGACGGCGGAGGAATCGACGCCTCCGGACATAGCTACGGCGATGATTTCGGCGCTGGACATGATTTTACAAAAGTCCCAAAGTCTTCAAAGCAAAAGGTTTAGGTCTGGACCGGTCTGGCCGGCAACCTGACGTAATTCCGCGGGGTTGACGGCTAGCGGGACAAAACCCGGCTTACCCGGAGTGACTTGAACAAGGCCGTTTCGTACCGGCTTACAAAGTATTTCAAAAAGTCCCAAGTCCTCAAAGCAAATGGTTTAGGTCTGGACCCTGTCTGGGCGTAAGCCTACCGTATTTTTCGCGGGTTGACGGCTAGCTTCACAGTCCCGGCTTGCCGGAGTGACTTGACAAGGCCGTTTGTACCGGTGGTTCAAATATTTCAAAAGTCCTAAAGTCTTCAAAAGATTGAGTCGAGGTCTGGACTTGGTCTGACTTGACATGAAGGCCCGTTTGCCGACCATGTAGATGAACTTACCCTCGCACTGTATTAAGGATAACAGTTTGGGGAAAACTATTGTGCAAACTTGGGTGTGCCTGTAAAGCACTCATAGTGGAATGCTTAGGCGCCAGCGCAAAGGTATGTGGGGATTGACAGGTTTGAGCGAGTCGACGTGCGAGGTAGCCTCATCCTTACGACGATGCAGCTGTCGTAAGGATGAGGCTACCGGCTGGGTGGCGAGCTAGGCGGCGTCCTTTGAGGCTTCGGTGCGGCTCTTCTCGGAGGGCTTGACAGTGCTGCGGACGACCATGAACTTATTAAGGAGATCGAACCAGAACGGTGCGCCGAGCGAAAGGGCGAACGCGGTAATGAGCCAGCCGGCGAGCTGGGAGGCGATATGCGCGGCGCGCCATTCCTTCGGGGTGCGGAGGATGTGGCGGTAGTCGTCCAGGGAGTAGTGCCAGCCGACGGGAAGCAGATAGTCCTCGCTGACGGTATCAAAAGCTTCAATAGTGGTCTTCATCTGGGTGGTCAGTTCTTTTCCCGTCAGGGTGAGCTCACCGGGCTGAGCGGGAACTTTGGGAGCTTCGGTGTGCTTATCGATATAGCTGGCGGCGGAGCTGACGAGATTGGCGCGAGCGTCTTTGTCGAACCATAACTTTTTACCGACGTTGATGGAGTCGACGTTGAAGACGACGGCGAGAAGAAGGCCAAGGACGAGCAGGATGTTCTGGGTATATTTCTTGTACCAGCCGGAGGCCCGGTCCATGGAGTCGTTGTACCAGTTCTCGATATGGCATCGGAACTTTTCAAGGGGAGGGACCTTGCCGTCGTTGCCGTAAGCGTCGCGAAGGAGGGCGAGCATGGCTTCGGCGGCTGCGCAGCTGGTGGTGGCGAACTTGTTATCGTCGCCATGGGTACAGAGGGTTTTAAGGTAGTCCTCGACGGTGAGGGGCGGGTTGGACTTTTGACTTTCGACTTTGAGGATGTCCAGCAGGGCGAGGGCGAAGGTGCGCGCGGGGATGTAGGCGGGGAGGAGGAAGGG
>CAXTRY010000072.1:0-14050 GCA_964246805.1 uncultured Acidobacteriaceae bacterium | reverse complement strand
CTGGCCTTCGCCAGTGTCGGGGGCGATGAGGAAGGTGGTGCGTTTGACGCCTTTGACAAGTTTGCCGTACATGTTTTTGGGCTTGACGAGGTCGAAGCGGCCGATGAGGACCATGTCGGGGTCGGCGAGCAGGTCGTAGGGGAGCGCGTATTTGTCCTTGAACTTCTTCTGGTCCTTGACCGTGTCGCGCGAGATGCCGAGGACGACGATGCCAGCGGCCTGGAACCGCTCGAAGGCGTCGCGGAAGCCGCAGGATTCGATGGTGCAGCCGGGAGTGTCGGCGCGGGGGTAGAAGAAGAGGACGACGGGCGAGCCGGCGAAATCGGTAAGGTGGACGGTCTTTCCGTCTTGATTCTGGAGGGCGAAGTCTTCGACGAGGTCGCTGGGTTGCATGGTGCTCCTTTCGAGTGTTGCGATGGAGACGCGGATTCCTTTCGCGAATGACAAACAGAAACGCTAGGTGCTTAGGACGGCGAGGGTCTTTTCGAGGGAGGCGGAATCTTCGACGTTGAGGGCGGTTTGGGTGCGGTCGGGCGTCTTCTCGATTTGGCGCATGAGGCCGGAGAGGACGCGGCCGGGGCCTACCTCGACGAAGTGGGTGACGCCTTGCTGGAGGAGGTATTCGACGCACTCGACCCAGCGGACGGGGCCGGTGACCTGGCGGATGAGGCAGTCGCGGGCGTCCATGTCGCGGGTGATCGGGCGGGCGTCGACATTGCAGATGACGGGAATCGCGGGGTCGCAGAACTTGAGACTTTCGAGGTCGGTGGCGAGCGATTCCTGCGCGGGGGCCATGAGGGCGCAGTGGAAGGGGGCGGACACCGCGAGCATCACTGCCCGCTTGGCTCCGGCGTCCTTGCAGAGCTGGGCGGCGCGCTCGACGGCTCGCACTGCGCCCGAGATGACCGTCTGGTCGGGTGAGTTGTAGTTGGCGGGGGCGACGACGATAGAGTTAGGCGAAAAGGCCTGAGCGATGGGGTCGGCGGCGTCGGCGGGCGCGGGACGGGTGAGTTCGTCTGAAACCTGGGCGCAGAGATCGTTGATCCGGGCGGATGATAGGCCGAGGATGGCGGCCATCGCGCCTTCGCCGGGAGGGACGGCGGCCTGCATATAGCGGCCGCGATTACGGACGGCACGGACGGCGTCGGCGAAGGGGAAGGTGCCGGCGAGGACGTGGGCGGAGTATTCGCCAAGCGAGTGGCCGGCGGCAAAGGCTGGGGAGATACCGTGCTCGGCCAGTACGCGCGCCGCCGCGACGGAGACGGTGAGGATGGCGGGCTGGGTGTGCTCGGTAAGCCGGAGGTCTTCTTCCGGGCCTTCGAAGATGAGCTTGGAGAGGGAAAAGCCGAGGGCTTCGTCAGCCTCGTCGAAGACGGCGCGGGCGGCGGGGAGCTGATCGTAGAGGTCGCGGCCCATGCCGACGGATTGGGAGCCTTGCCCGGGAAAGAGGAAGGCTAGGGTTGGTGTACTCATTACGGATGATTATAGGATCGGGACGTGAATTCTGTTGGACGGCACGGAAAGCTCGCCTATACTCCGGCCATGTCCACTCCACCAATGGTTCGTCCGCCTTACACCCCTCCCGACTTGCGCCACCAATCCGTCGTGATTACGGATATTGATATGAGTATCGCGGCCATGTGCCGCTTCATGGTGAAGTGGGTGATTGCCGCCATCCCGGCCGCGATCATTCTTTGGGTACTGCCGGCGTTGATCGGAATGCTGTTCGCGCTACTCTTCGGCGGCCTCTTCCATGGTCTCTTTACCGGCTTTCCTCGACGCTTTTGAGAATCAGATACCGATACCGAAGTCATCGCCGAGCGACGCGCCCGCGTGGGCATACCGGTCATACGGGGTGCGGTGGCTGAATCGGTAGCGTTGGCGAATCTCAAAACCGACGACCATGCCGAGCGCCACCGCGCCCATCCCGGCGGAGATCCAGCCGATAGCCTTCAGAAACGGCGAGGCCGGGTCGGTATACATGTCTGTATGCGGGTCCGTATTCGGGTCTACGGGGAGGTCGAGCGAGAGCTGAGCCGCGGCTTGCTTGCGAAGGCGGCGTGTGTGGCCGGGGAACTTCATGCACTGGATGATAGCGCAGAGGAGGGTGTGCTCGCACCTGGCGTTCGCCGAGGTGGCCATGAGGTGCCGTTTCAGTACAGCGAAGATCAATCGACGAAGATCAATCGACGTCGACGGTCTGGAAGCCGAGGCTGTAAAGCAGAGCGGTGACGGTGGCGCGGGCATTCTTCCGGGCGGCGTCCAGAATGCCGTCCGCGAGAGCGGCGGCTTCAAGCTGCTGCTGAGCCTTGGCGCGGGTGTCGGACTCAAGATCTTTATCCGGCGGAACGAGGATGCCGGTGGAACGGGCATAGACGCGGGTGTGCTGGTTGTCGAGCGTCGTGACGAAGAGCTTTGAGGCCGGGAGAGTCACCCGGATGGCGCGAGTTCCGTTGCCTTCGGTGATATGGACGTCCTCGGGCTTGAGCTGCGCGAGGTCGATACCGCCGATCGATTGGCCATGGACGATGAGCAGGATGCGGTCGCCGGCGATCAGGTCCGGCAGCACGGCGCTGGACTTTGCACCTTCGACCACGGTATCGAGGGAGTAGACGACCGTCTCCAACCGGCTGAGGCGTTGAATCCTCTCGACGACCGCGGGTACGGTAGCTTCAAGGCTTGTGGTGCGGCCGGTGATGAGGGAGGCCAGGCGCGCGGCGGCTCCGGTGGTAGCTTGGCGAAGAAAGACCACGACCACCACGCCGCCGAGCACGAGCGCGAGCAGAAAAGCGAAGAAGCCGCCCGAGGAGCCGCGGCCGGAGCTGTACTGCGTCGTCATGATGCGCTTGCTCCTTGTGGTGAGGCTACCATCCTCGACCGTGTGTCTCACAGTTCAAGATACGGTGTACCGGCTATGCTCAGAAGCCCTGATCGGGGCGGAAAGCAGTCACCTTGTTCTTAGTGAAAGTCACCGCGTAGGGCTTGCCCAGGTTGGAAAAAACGACCATGCGATTGCCATAGTCGTTGCTGGTGCTTTTGGAGACCTGCCCCAAGGCGAGCTCGACCTGACGCTCGTTCATGCCGAGCAGGACGCGATGCTCGTCGACGGCCTTCCATATATCCGGTCCCCAGTGCGCGTAGAGCTGGCGCGGATCGTCGTAGAAGAAGATTTCATCGATGAAGAAGGTATAGGCGTTTCCTTCGCGATAGCCGACAGGCACCGCGTAGACCGTGGCGGGCGTATCGGATTTCGGCAAGGTGAAGGCGAGGAGTACCTGCCGGTCGCCGCCGGGGATGCGGAAGGTGGCGGATTTCGGCGCGATCTGCTCAAAAGCGTCCTTCACTACCAGCGGCACGGCCCCGAGCAGGATACCCTTCGACTTCGCGTAGTCCGCATGGTGCGCGGTGTAGGGAAAATAGTCCATCTGTCCGCCCGCCGACACCCACAGCGTGGAGCCGATCAATTCCCTTGCGTCGGCAAGCGAGGATTGCCGCTTCTTCTTGAGAAAGACCAGGTCGTCTTCGGCGATCGTGTACTCGGGCTTGGCCACGGGCTTTTCAGGGGCGTTGCGCTCGCGATAGATCATGCCCACGCGCGCGCCGACGGCGAGGACGGCGATCAGGGTTGCGCCGAGAGCGATCTTCTTGCCTTGCTCCATGCTGTGTAGTCTCCAGATAAAGGTGCAGCCAGTCTAATCGACCGGCTCGGCAATGGTCTGTTGCCAATCGGCTTCCATCAGCGATTCGGCGGTGAGCGTATCGGCGTGGCGAAGGCGCGGAAAGATCGCGGCGGCTGTTCCGGTGACGAGCATGGATCCCAGGCCGCCGGCGACGACCGCGCGCACGGCTCCCCACCAGTGGGCGGTCAGGCCGCTCTCGAACTCGCCGAACTCGTTGGACGCGCCGATAAACAGCCAGTTGACGGCGGAGACGCGGCCGCGCATCTCGGGCGGTGTGGCAAGCTGGAGGATGCTCGACCGGATGACGACCGAGATCATGTCGCTCGCGCCGACCACGGCGAGCGCGATCAGGCTGATCCACACGCTGTGCGAAAGGCCGAAGACGACGGTCGCCGCGCCGAAGATGCCCACCGCGATCAGCATGGTCTTGCCGGCGTTGTGCTTGATGGGGCGGACGAGCATGGTGAGCGAAACAACGAGCGCGCCGAGCGACGGCATCGCGCGCAGCAGGCCCAGGCCGCGCGGACCGGCGTGAAGGATGTCCGTCGCGAAGATCGGCAGCAGGGCCACCGCGCCCCCCAGCAGCACGGCGAAGAGGTCGAGCGAGATCGACCCAAGCAGCAGCTTCGCGCGCCAGACATATTCCAGGCCCGCGAGCATGGTGCGCACGTCGAAGGCCTTCTTCTCGGTAAGCGTCACGCGTGTACGGATCAAGGCGATCAGGACGATAAAGCTGGAGAGCATCAGCAGGGTAAAGGCATAGACGACGCCCGCGCCCGACCAACGGGCCAGTGCTCCAGTCAGCGGAAGCGTGAAGAGCAGACCGCCGACGGCTGGGCCGAGCATGTTGGCCGATTGGTAGATGGTCGCGCCCCAGGTGACGGCGTTGACGAAGTGCTCTTTCGGCACAAGACTCGGGAGCATGGCCGATGACGCCGGTCCGCTGAAGGCACGGCCCAGGCCAATGCCGATCAGCACGGCGTAGATGGGCCAGATATGCCGTGTTCCGCGGAGCGCGAAGTAGAGCAGGATAGCCGTGCAGGCCAGCTGCAGCGTATAGCACATCAGGATGATGCCGCGGCGGTCGTAGCGGTCGGCGGCGTGACCGGCGGGCAACACGCAGAAGATGCCCGGCAGAAAGAGCGCCAGACCGGTGTAGCCGAGCGAGAGCGCCGAGTGCGTGATCTGGTAGACCTGCCAGGCGACCGCGACCGACTGCGCCTCGGCTCCGAGGATCACCAGCAGGCGAGCGCTCTGGTAGAGGCGGAAGTCGCGGGACTCAAAGGCCATGCCGGTCGATAAGGGAGGCTCGGCCGGAGCGGGTTCAGCCGAAAGGGAGTTGCCTGCTACAGCCATACTGCTATGGTTTCATACTTCGGCGCGGCTCGGAGGGCAGCGCGTCGTTATGCGGGCGCGGTGGCTCGCCCCGGTGTTCGGAGTGGAGCGGCTTGAAGCTCTTCCAGTCGCGCAAGCCGCCGACGCTCTTCGCAGGTGGAGCTAAGGCCCGCAGCAGGTCGGTAACGGTATTCATCGGAAGCATGACGAGATAGATGAAAGCCCACCATGCGAAGTGAAGGAAACAGCAAGGATCGCGATCCCGAAGAGCGCGATGGACGCCCCCGCGCCACGCGGGCGCGGCAAGAAGGTCGCGAACCGGCGTAAGCTCGCTCTCAGTCCATAGACCGGCTCGAAAATGCTTCTTCAGGCGTCGACCGACGTACCACGAAATGGTATGCCACTGACGAAAGGTATCAGGAAGGTTAGAGTACGCCATCGGTTTGCCCAGAAGCCGGCACCGGGCAAATCGCGGTGCGGTGCCGTAATCCAGGGAATAAAGAAGATGCCGGCTGCCAGGGTTGTTCCGGCGATGGCCCAGAGAGCGAGATGCTTCGGGTTTGGCTTGGCGGCCATGGCGGTATCTTATGTCAAAAAATCTTCAAGTGGATGGTGAGGTACTTCTTCGGGTCCTGGCGAATGGTCGTCACCAGCAGGGTACTCTCGGTCAGCATCTTGTTCAGATTGGTATAGGCCGTGTCGTCGGTGAGGAGCTTACCGGCCGTGCCTTTGCCTTGACCGACGCCCGCGACAATCGTGTCGACCTGCGTGAGGGTATCTGAAAGCTGCTGCCGGAACGCCGGGTCCTTAAGCATCAGGCCAAGGCCGCCCTTGCCCGCGTTCGCATCGGCTAACAGCTGGTTCGCATTGGCCAGGGTACTGTTCAGGTTGTTGTAGAGAGTCTCGTCCTTGAGCAGTTTGCCGGCCGTCCCTTGCCCGGCGTTCAAGGAGTTGGCGATATTGTTCAGCGTACCGGCGGCGGAGTTCAGACGGTTGTACATGGTATCGTCCGTCATCAACTTGCCGATGGAGCCGCGGCCGTTGTTCAGGTTCTTCTCCAGCGTGAGAAGCTCGTTCACGGTGTCGTTAGCCTTGTTATAGAGGTCGGGATTATTAATGAGTTGACCGATCGACCCCTTGCCCGCCTGTAGATTGTCGACCACGGTATTCATCTTGGCCAGAATGACGTTAAGCTGCTCGATCGTGCCCTGGCTGGCTTTGACTACATCCGAGATCGTGGGCGTTTCGAGCGTATGGATTTCATCGCCATCCTGGAGCGGGCCTTTGGTGGCCACCTGACTGTTTAGATCGACCACCGTGTCGCCCAGGACGCCCACCGTGGTGAGCGCGGCGGTGGTGTCCTTCTTTAGATCGGCGGTATATTTCTGGTCGATCTTCATGACGACCCGCACCGGGGTGAGCTTGCGCGCCGGGTCGGCGACGACGGTGACCGTTTTGACGGTGCCAATGGTGACGCCTTGGAGGTTGACGGCCGCGCCTTCCTTAATGCCGGCGGCGTTCTCAAAGTAGGTAAAAACGGTCAGCTTCTTCGAAAAGACGCCGAGACCGGAGGAACTGGTCATGAGGAAGAGCAGCGTGATGAGGATGATGACGGCGATGATGACGATCACGCCAATCTTCAACTGCGACCACCGGACTTCCTGCTGGCTGGGCATCGACTCTCCTGATAAACCTGAGGCGCGACCGGGATGATGCCGGATCGAACGCCGATTACTTGAGACTACCCTAGCCTGTAAGCGAAGGTCCGTGCGGTGATCTATGGTTCAGTGGATGCTTGGAGGGAGGTTCAGGTTTCATATTGGAGCCGTCGTTACGCCTCCAGTACGGCTACGGCCATGGCCACCTCGCGGCCATGCGTCAGGCTAAGGGAGCTGCGCATGACCCCAAGCGCGGCGGCTCGTTCGGCGGCGCGGCCGAAGAAGAAGAGTTCAGGCGGCTGGCCGGGCAGGCGGCGGACCTCGATCTCGCGCCAGGCTACCCCGCGGCTGATGCCGGTACCCAGGGCCTTCGCGGCGGCTTCTTTCGCGGCGAAGCGGGCGGCGAAGCTCTCCGCCGCATGGTGGCGTTTACGCCGGCAGTAGGCGATCTCGCCCGGGGTAAAGACGCGGGCCAAAAACTGTGCGCCGTAGCGGTCGAGGCTTCTCTGGATGCGGGCAATCTCGATCAAGTCCGTGCCTAGGCCAACGATCACCGCGCTATCTCCACTCTCGTCTATCGTATGCGTTCTCTTCAGGGTACGTTGGTCCGGGACGCGCGCGGAAGCGTCACGTGACTCTTGTGTCCGCCCCGCGTCACGCGGTCCAACTCTCCACCGATGAAGGGTTTAGGCAGCACGAGCCACGCCTTCGGGAGTTCCCAGACCATGCAATCGCTCAACATCCACGGGTACAGCTATAACGACCGTTTTCAGATTTTAATGTCGCTTACGGACTCGCTGACCGATTCCGGCGCATGGATCACGGATCGGAGCACCGTTTCGGCGACGACGACGGAGCTGCGCTTCGACATCAAGCTGAGCGCGGTGCTGGACCTGTACACGGCGCTGATCGCGACCGGGCTCGAACTGACGCGCGCGGCGCACTTCACCATGACGGACCTGTGGACCTGCCATAACAACCTGGCCAATCGTGTAAGCGAGGTCATCTCCATCCGGCTGGAGATCAATTTTCTTGAAGATGTAACCCTCCACTCATTGCTGATGACTGGCGTCGGGCTGGCCTAGATTTCAGATTGGAGGTTTATGCTTGTTGCATGATGATCCATCTATTTGCGTTCCGCTGTAAGGCGGAGATGACCGCGGAGCAGAAGAGCCGGGCTCTGGAGGAGATTCGCGAGCTGCAAGGGCAGGTCCCCGGATTGCTCGAGACCTGGGCAGGCGTGAATGTCTCGCCGCGCGGACAAGGGCATGCGTTGGGCGGCGTGATGAAGTTTACCGATGCCGCCGCATTCGAAGCGTATGGCGGCCACCCGGCGCACCAAAGGCTGTTGGGCTGGCTGATGCCGCTCATCGAGCCGCTTGAGGTTGATTTCGAAGCTTAGGGAACGTCCCAGGGGTTAGCGAAGGGCAAGAACGTCCGGCCGGTGGCCTAGGCTGTCGGAGTCGCCGATGACGAGCACCCCCGGCTGCCGGCGCCCGTGGGTTAGAACCAGGCCGGCAAGGCTGATGTCTCGCGGAATCCGGAAGACGGGCCGGCTTATCACCGAGCCGCCCGCCGGAACGGGAGCTGTCAACGGAACGCTGCCCAGCCCGGGCAGTTCAAACCACGGCCGTCCCGCACCGTCCAGCAGATAGGCGCGTACGAGCCCTTCGCTTTGGGCGCGACCGCGGCCTTTGTTCTCCACCAATACCGAGACGCGCAGCAGCTGAGTGCCATCGTCGGCGATATTGCGGCCGAAGAAGCTCGGAACCTCTTCCGTTTTGGCGATGGAAAAACACATCTCATCGAAGCATTCGCGCTTGCCCACGGCCACGATGCGCTGCTTCTGTGTTTTGGCGACGAGGACCTCCGCCGACAGATAGACGATCCAGATGCCGGCGATCCAAAGTCCGCCGCGCAAAGCCTTCGCGCGCTCGCGCCGGGCCAGCGCCAGCAAGGTTCCGGCGATGCCGATCGCCGTCCAAAGCACGAGGGCCGCCAGCAGCAGTTCCCAAAGGTTCACGCGGCTCCTCCTTGGTTCACGATAAACTGCCGTTCACGATAAACTGTGCTGTAGACCATGCCTCCCATTATCCTCGCGCAGGACCTCGGCAAGACCTACCGCAGCGGCAAGCTGGACGTAACTGCTTTGCAACATGTGAGCTTCTCGGTCGATCCGGGCGAGTTCGTGGCGATCGTAGGGCCGTCGGGATCGGGCAAGTCGACTCTGTTTTATCTGCTGGGCGGGCTGACCGCGGCGACGACCGGTTCGGTGACCATCGATGGAACCGACTTCGCCAAGCTCTCCGACCCCGAACGGACGAAGATGCGGCGGTCGCGGATCGGCTTTGTCTTTCAGCGCTTCAACCTGCTGCCCACGCTTTCGGCGATGGGCAACATTGAGATTGCCCACGACATTGCCAACCTGGGCACATCGTCGAAGAAGCCGCTCGACCGCGGGTTGCTCGAGCATCTTTCGGAGCTGCTGGGCATTCGGGGACGGCTCGATCATCGGCCGAATGAGCTCTCCGGCGGCGAGCAGCAACGCGTTGCCATCGCCCGGGCGCTCATCAGCCGGCCGGCCATTGTCCTGGCGGATGAGCCGACGGGCAATCTCGATACGAAAAATTCGGACGCCGTGCTGGAGATGCTGCGAACCTCGTCGCGCGAACTGAACCAGACGGTGCTGATGATTACCCACAATCCCGAGGCCGCCCAGATCGCCGACCGCATCCTGCATATGCGCGACGGAGAGATCGTGCGGATAGAGCAGGGCGCGGGTCGGGCGGTAATGGCGTAGAACGCTTCTAATGAATGCAAACCTCCGTCGGAGGTGCCAACGATGATTGCCGAAATTGAACCTTGATGACCTTGTTGACCTTGACGACAAGCTTCTTGCAGACGCTCACTCCGGCGGGGTGAAGTCGAGCCGCACCTGCGTGTCGACGGCGACGGGTTTTCCGTTCAGTAGATAGGGCTTGTATTGCCAGCTCTGGACCGACGCGGTGGCGACGGGAACGAAGAGATTATTGGTGGTCTCGATCAAAGTGAGACCTTGCACGGTTCCGTCCGGCGCGATAATGACCCGAAAGAGGACATGGCCGGAGAGGCGGCGCTGGGCGGCTTCGGCGGGATAACCGAGCCTGACGGGGCGGCGTTCGATCATGGTCTCTTCCACCTGCGGGGCGACTCGGACGGTGCGCTCGACGGCGGCCACGGCTTCGGCGGTAGGCATGGAACGGATGTCGAGGCCTGGGCGAGTAGTGTCGATGGGAATCGGCGGCAGACCGATGATGGGAACGACCGAGGTAAGGGGAGCTTGCGGCGGCTTGGCGCAGCCGATTGCTAATCCTAGGGCCATTACAGATGCTAGCGCTGCGGCGTTGCCCATGCAACCATGGTATCGCGGCTAATCGATGGCACCGTAGTCGCAGATGAGGGTGACCGTGGTTTGGATAAAAACAGGCTTGCCATCTACCAGAAATGGCTTGTAGGTCCATTGCCGGATGGCGTTGAGGTAGTACTCGCGCAATGGCTCGGCACCGGAGATCACAGTTGCTTGAATAGTCTTCCCGGACGGGTCGACGATCACAGCCATGACCACAGTCCCGGGAAATTTTCTTCGAAGGATTTCTTTCGGAACGACCACGATTTCTTTGCTAAGCACATGGCCGGCCATTACGCCGCCGGATACGCGGACCGGATAGGCTGCGCTTCCGTCCCGCGCGATTTCGGCTTGTGGTCGAGGTGCAATCAAAGGCGGGGCTTGCTGTGCTCCATAGATTGGAGCAAGCAGGAGCAGTCTCGCAGCCGAAAGGGACCTCGATGCGCGGCGCGCCTTCATAGGCGATCAGCATAGCAATAAACTGAACGCCTGCGTCCATCCCGCGAAATTAACGGGGACGCTTGGACGCGATCGTCCGATTCTGCATCACTATCAGTACAGGCGGCAGAGCCGCACAAGGAGATTTCGAATGACCGACTACCGCGTAGCGCCGGGCGAAGCCCAGGAAGATCAGATTACCGCCTCCATCGAGAAGTTCACCTCGCAGGTTCCGTCCAGTATTTACCTGGCCGCGGCACTGGCGTCCATGGCCGTCTCGATCAGCTTCAAACTGGCGAAGAAGGGCGAGAACGCACTGTTCGTAGGCCAGTGGGCCGCGCCGTTCTTAATCCTCGGTCTCTATAACAAAATGGTGAAGCAGCACGGCTCGGATGCGTCGGTAGCGGGTACGGCGACGGTTTAGCTTTGCGTACAATAGTAGAGCCCCGGTGACGTACCGGGGCTTTGCTGTTGAACCTACGCAACCGTCAGACCTTCCGGCCGATCCAAAGCATCCCCGCGGGAGACGGTCTCTTCCGCGACTGGATGGAAGGGCGTATTGCCCTCCTCCGAAATACGGATCTCCCCTGTCCCGATGTTGTAGACCCAACCGGAAATGGTCAGCTCGCCCTTCGCGATCGCCCCGGCAACCGACGGATGGGTCCGAAGATGTTGCAGCTGTAGCAGAACATTTTGCTCGGTTAGCCGCTGTATGAACTGCTGAGGTGCGCCATCCAGATCCGCAAGCGAGCGCGTCACCGATAAAGCTGCCGCGGCGTTCTTCAACCATGACTGCACGGTTGGCATCTCGGCTACAAGGCCGGGATTCATCAGCGCCTTCATCGCCCCGCAGTCGCTGTGGCCGCACACGACGATGTGCCGTACCTTCAATGCGCTAACCGCGTACTCGACCACCGCGCTGACACCGCCGAGCATCTCGCCATAAGCTGGGATCATGTTGCCGATATTGCGCGTCGTGAAGAGATCGCCGGGACCGCTCTGCGTAATCGCTTCCATATCGACGCGGGAGTCGGCGCAGGTGACGATCAGGGACTTCGGCTGCTGGGGTTCGGAGGCGGCGCGCTGATACGTCTGCCGCATGGCCGGGTACACGGCGCGCTGAAACTCTAGAATGCCAGTCTTGAGATTTTGGAGGACGGGGTCGATGGGCATACCGGCTACGCACGCCACTTGATGTTGCAGCCGATGCTTTGCCGCTGGTTCGGGTCGGGCCGCGCGCCGCGGACCACTTCGTCCATGGCATGGCGCAGATCTTCGCCGGTGACTGGGATGTCGTGGTCCGTGCTACCGCTTCGTCCCCCCGGACGGCTGCCGTCGAGTTGCCCCCGGTAGACGAGCTTCAGGTCGCGGTCGTAGAGGAAAAAATCCGGAGTACAGGCGGCGTTGAATTCACGCGCGACGGCCTGGGTTTCGTCGAACAGATAAGGGAACGGGAAGCCGAGACGCTCAGCCTGCCGCTTCATCTCTTCCGGGCCGTCTTGCGGATAGGCGGCGATGTCGTTCGACGAAATAGCCGCGATGCCGATCTTGCCCGCGTAGTCGTGTCCGATGCGAGCTAACTCTTCTTCGACATGCTTTACATAAGGGCAATGGACGCAGAGGAACATGATGAGCAGCCCGCGCTTGCCGGAGCCGTCGGCGTTCAGGCCTTCGCGGATCGCGCCGTCGGAGACATCGTCGTTCCAGGCGTAAGCGACGATGTCGTCGCGACCCATGGCGCGGCCGGAGATCACATCCGGCAGTTCAAAGGCCGGGCATACGGTGCCAAGCGGCACCATGGTGGATTCAGTCATAGCCATGGGGTCCATCATACTTCGGGCGGATGGCAATATCCTGATTAAGAAATGATGCTCGCTCGCACGCTCCCCGGAGGAAGGACCACGCGGAAGAAGCTTCCCACCGGGCCGAATGGCCTGCCGCTCTGCCGTGGTGCGAGCTGGAGGTACTCGCCAAGCGGCGGCGGACCTTCTGCTCGGCCTACTGCGTCGACCAGTGGCGGCTACGCACCGACTCCGGCTATCTGCGGGATCGGGTCTTCGCCCGCGACAAGGGCGTTTGTGCCCTCTGCGCGGCCGATACGGTGGCCATCTACAACGCTTTAAAGCGGAGCCGTGGCCCCGCGCGAGCCGCCGGCCTGTCGCTCTACGGAATGAAGACTATCGCGAGCCGGAGATCGCTGTGGGACGCCGACCACATCCTTCCCGTGGCGGAGGGCGGCGGCCAATGCGATCTGGATAACCTGCGAACACTTTGCCTGCCTTGTCATCGCGAAGTCACGGCGGCGCTGCGGCTGCGGCTCAAGCGGACGGCTACCCGGCCGTGCTAGTCTTCTGCCCATGAAGATTGCTTTAGCTTTGGGCTTGTTGATGGGAGTCGCCATGGCCGCCGGGCCGAACGAAACGCCGCTGCTGCTGGTAGCCAACCAGCAGGACCACACGCTCAGCGTGATCGACGCGACGGCCGGCAAGCAGGTCGCGGCCATCGATGTGCAGGGCGTCACCGGGCATGAGGTGGCGGCGAGCCCGGACGGGCGCACGGCGTTCGTGCCTATCTACGGCAATTCCGGCGTGGGCAAGCCCGGCACCGACGGCGACAAGATCGTGGTGATCGACCTTCCCAGCCGCAAGGTGGTGCATACCCTCCAGTTCGACCACGGGGTCCGCCCGCATCTACCCGTCCTCGATCACGCGGGCAAAGTGCTCTACGTCACCACCGAGCTCGATAAAACGATCACCGCCTTCGATCCGAAGACCTATGCGCGGCTGGGTGCCATCCCCACGGGCGAGCCGGAGTCGCATATGCTGGTCCTCTCGCACGACGACCGCTGGGGCTACACGGCGAACGTCGGCTCGGGGACCATCTCGGTGCTCGACCTTCAGGCCCGAAAGACAGTGGCCGTAATTCCGGTCTCGGGCAATACGCAGCGCATCTCCATCTCGAACGACGACTCCATGGTGTTTACGGCGGACCAGACGCAGCCTCGCCTGGCGGTCATCGATACGGCATCGCGGAAGATCAGGCAATGGATTACGCTGCCGGGTGTCGGCTACGGTACGGCCTCGACGCGCGACGGACGGTGGCTGCTGGTGGCGGTGCGCGATCTGCATCAGGTGGCGGTCGTCGACCTCCAAACGATGCGGGTGGCAAAGACTTTCGATATGCCGGGCGTGCCGGTCGAGGTGATGGTCCGGCCTGACGGCGCGCGAGCCTACGTATCGTGCGGCAAGCAAGTCGCGGTGATCGACATCGCGAGCTGGGGATTGCAAGCTCCGATAGAGGCTGGCGTCGGTGCGGATGGGCTGGCGTGGGCACGGTGAGCGGACGGCGAGGCGTTATCACCACCTGTAAGCCGAAGCGGCCGAACAGCGGAATTGCTCCAGCTTACTTGCAAGCTTTGTGCCGCTGGAACTCCAGCTTGCTCCTGAATCGTAGGACAAGCGTATAGCCGATGCGCTAGGATAGTGGCGCATTCAGGAGAGACACCATGCTTTCACGACGGAAATTTCTAGGGACGGCGGCGGCGGGGTTGGCGG
>CAXTRY010000071.1:0-14093 GCA_964246805.1 uncultured Acidobacteriaceae bacterium | reverse complement strand
CCGGCAAAGGCACCCGCCTCAAAAGCAAGCGCCCGAAGGTCCTCCACGAGATCGGTGGCCAAGCCCTGCTGCTCCACGTCATCGCTGCCGCCCGACACGTCGTCCCGGCGGAGAACATCTACTGTATCGTCGGCCACGAAGCTGCCCGCGTCCGGGCCGCCGTCGCCTCCACCGGCGTCCAGTTCGTCCTCCAGGCTGAGCAGCGCGGCACCGGCCACGCGCTCCAACAGGTCAAAGCCCACTTCGCCGCCACCGGCCAGACGCCCCCCGAACACCTCCTCGTCCTCTCGGGCGACGTCCCGCTCATCCGCACCGAAACTATCGAGGCCGTCCGCGCCACGCACCTCGCTGAGCGCGCCGCCATGACCATCCTCACCGCCGTCCCCGCCGACCCCACCGGCTACGGCCGCGTCCTCCGCAAGGAGAGCGGCTCGCCTGAAGTCACCGCGATCGTCGAGCAGAAATCCCTCACCCCCGACCAGCTCGCCGCCCCCGAGATCAACTCCGGCATCTACTGTTTCGAGACCGCCAAGCTCTTCCCCAAACTCGATCTCCTCTCCACCGATAACGCCCACGGCGAGTTCTACCTCACCGACATCGCCGCCATGCTCGTCGCCGACGGCGAGCGCGTCGTCGCCGTCCAGGCCGAAAGCGTCGATGAGGTGCTCGGCGCAAACACGATTGCCGAGATGATGCATCTGGACGCGGCTATGCGGCTGGCGACCGCGAAACGATTGATGGCTCAGGGCGTCACCATCTTCCGCCCAGAAACTTGTGTCATTGACGCAACCGTCGCTGTCGGCGCGGACACCATCATCGAGCCTTATGTGCAGTTGCTGGGAGCGACGCGGATTGGGGTTGAAAGCCGTATACGGTCGTATTCGGTCGTGCAGGATTCCATATTGGGCGATGAAGTTCTGGTACGGAACGGCTGCATTCTCGACCAGGCCGAGGTGAGCGATAAAGCTATCGTTGGACCCTATGCCCATCTGCGGCCGGAGAGCCTTATCGGCGAGGGTGCACACGTCGGCAACTTCTGCGAGACCAAGAAGATCACCCTCGGCGCGGGTTCGAAGGCCAACCATCTGACCTATCTCGGGGACGCGGTGATCGGCGCGGGCGTCAACATTGGCGCCGGCGTGATTACCTGCAACTACGATGGCGTCCATAAGCACCGGACGAAAATCGGCGATGCGGCTTTCGTCGGTTCGGACTCGACGCTGGTGGCTCCGGTGACGATCGGCGCGGGATCCTATATCGCGGCTGGCAGCTGTATTACGAAGGAAGTGCCGGAGGGATCGTTAGCGCTGGGACGGAGCCGGCAGGTTACCAAGGAAGGCTGGGCCGCGGCTCGGCGTGCTGAAATCGCGTCAAAAAAAGGCTAGGCGCGCTACGGCAAAGCTGACGGACGATTGTAGTCATCTTCAAAACAGTTCCAACTTGGGCGTATGCGATCGTGAGATAAGTGCACTGTTGGCACCTAATGGCCAGAACTGATGACTTGCACATATGAAATTATGAACTTCGTTCGAACCGTGATATGATCCATCATAGATCGACGAGTAGTTCTCGCCTATCGACATCTTCCGGTATACGCAGCAGGCAGAGCGTAAGCGCGAAACCGGTATCAGTTGCGTCACTGGCCTCCCGGCATGAACAAAGGATCGTTCATGCCGTCCTTTTTTTAATCTCCAACACTGGATATGATTGCTGGTATGAAGAAGTGGATTGGGTGTGCGGCACTCGGGCTTGCAACGCTGGCCGCATCGGCGCAGTGGGCAAACCCGGCGGAAGATATACCAGCCTATAACGCGGCTGCGCCAAGTAAGCCTTTGCCTCCGGTGATGACCGGGGCACAGTTGAGCGGACCGTACTTTACGCATTCCTATCAGGTGACGGCGTACAAGATGGCGGCGAAGATTCCGAATGTGCTGCACCAGCAACCCTGCTACTGCCGCTGCGACCGTGAGATGGGTCACAATAGCCTGCATAGCTGCTTTGAGGGGACACATGGGGCGGCCTGCTCGACCTGCATGCGCGAGGGCGTATACGCCTATCAGCAGACGAAATTAGGACGGACTCCGGCGCAGATACGGGCGGGGATTGAACGCGGTGAGTGGCAGGCGGTCGATCTTGAGAAAGCGGCGTTATAGGTGCCTTCCGCCGGAGTTTTCACGAGCGGCTGGGTCTTCTGGGCGCTTCTCTCCGCCGGATTTGCCGCCGCTACCGCGCTGCTCGCCAAAGTAGGCATTGAAGGGGTCGATTCCAACCTCGCCACCGCCATTCGCACCACCGTGATCCTGGTGTTTACCTGGGCGATTGCGATCGGGCTTGAGAAGCATACGGGGCTGGGGCAGATCGGGCGGCGCAGCTGGGTCTTTCTGGTGCTGTCGGGCGTGGCGACGGGACTATCCTGGCTGTGTTATTTCCGGGCGCTACAGCTTGGACCGGCCTCCAGCGTCGCCCCGGTAGATAAGTTGAGCGTCGTGTTGGTCATCTTCTTCGCGGCGGTGTTCCTCGGCGAGAAGCTCACGCTGATTAAAATAGCGGGCGGATCGCTCATCGCGCTCGGAGCCGTCCTCCTCGCTTTCGCGTAGGCGGGAATGTTCACCCATTTTCAAGCTCCTACTTTTTTCGCAATCAAGGTCTGTTGCGCCCTACGGCACTAAACCATTTGTAAATATCCCTGGAATGGCTGTCAAAAGTTCTGAGTCACCAACTCGGTGCAGCCCCGGCAGTTGCAAGGAAGTAATTCATCACGACTCAGCAATGCGCTCGCGGCGTATACTACTGGTAGTTCTTTGCAGTGCACCAACGCAATGTTGGGCCAGCTCCAAAATGGGGGCGTCACGGCTTCGACGGGATTGCTTGTGGCAGAGAGGCATGCCGGGGTGGGTACACCCGTAATCGCGCCCAAAACTATAAGTGCCGAACCTCAGTTCGCTCTTGCTGCCTAATTAATTAGACAGCCGATCGCTCAAGCTTTGCCTACGGGCCTGTACCGATCGTCGCACAGTAGGCTGGTCCCGACTGCTCCGCCTGCGCGGAAGGGATAAGACCGATCAGGCTGGCCGCCGGCGCATCTTCGCCCGTTCTAAGTACCGGCGGCGAGACAAAATGAACACTGGGAAAAGCATGAACGCTCTCTGTTGTCGGTAGTTTCGGACGCGGGTTCGACTCCCGCCGCCTCCACCATTTCTGCATCGTAACCGTAATGAAGACTCCCTTGATGACCTCGCGCGACGCGGCCCGGCTGCTCGGCATAAGCTATCCCACGATCAAGCAGTGGATTCTTACCGGCAAGCTGAAGACCGTCACCACGCCGGGCGGCCATCACCGCATCGCGGAGAATGCGCTTAAACCGTTTCTGCAAGCCGACGCGGCGAAAGCGCCGGCGGAGTCGCGGGAGCGGTTTCGCAAAGTCAGCGGACGAAACCAGATTGCGGGCAAGGTGGTCAGTCTCCGGGTGGAAGGGTTGTTGGCCGAGGTGGTGCTCGCGGCCGGGGACGCACAGATCACCGCGATCATTACGGCAAGCGCGGTACGGGAGCTGAAACTGAAAAAGGGCGATAACGCGGCGGCTCTCATCAAGTCTACCGATGTAATGATCGAGCGGCTGGACGCGGCGGAGTAGCTCGCGAGCGCGTTGACCCTACGATTCTATTCGTATAGATTCGAAGGTGTCATAAAGCTAGCCACACGATGCCATGCAGGCAGCCCTGAGCATCTGGGCTTGGCGGAGGTGCGCCCAGGGGTTGTCGCGTATGAAGCTGTTGCGTTGGATGGACTACGTTCTTGTGCTTTCGGCGCCCTTCACCGCCGCCGCTCAAATTGAGGCCGGACTCACGGGCCGCGTGGCCGATCCGCAAGGGGCAGCAATTTCCGGAGCGCGGGTTGTGCTCACGGAGACGGCGACGAATCTTCATCAGCAGACGACCAGCTCCGCGGGCGGCAACTTTATCTTCAGTTATCTGGTGCCGGGCGTCTACAGCGTTGAGGTGACCGCGCCCGGCTTTGAACGGCTCAATCGGTCCGGCGTAACGGCGACTGTCGGGCAAACGGCGTCGCTCGATCTGGCACTGACCGTCGGCACGGATCAGCAGACCGTGAATGTCACCTCCGACGCGCCCTTGCTGCAGGCTTCCGAGAGCGATATTGAAACGCACATCCCCGGCACCGCCGTTGTCGCGATTCCGCTGAACAGCCGCAACTTCATCAATCTGGCCACGCTTGCGCCGGGGGTTTCCTTGCCGCCTGGGACGGTGCTGCCGCGCATCAACGGTGGCCGTCCGCGCACGAACGAATACTTGTATGACGGCGTCTCCGCGCTGCAGCCGGAGCCGGGCCAAGTTGTATTTTTCCCCATCATCGACGATATACAGGAGTTCACGGTCGAAGCGGACAATGTACCGGCGGAGTTCGGCCGCTTCAACGGTGGCGTGGTCAACGTGGCGACGCGATCAGGTTCGAATACCTTTCATGGCAGCCTCTTCGAGTTCTTCCGCAATGAGAACCTGAATGCGCGGAACTACTTCTCGACCACGGGCCGGAAGCCGGAGTACCGGCGCAATCTCTACGGCGGTACCCTGGGCGGCCCCGTTCTGCACGATAAGCTCTTCTTCTTCGGGGACTATCAAGGCATCAAGGCGCTCATCGGGCGGACGGTGATCTCGACGATTCCCACGCTGGCGGAGCGGCAGGGTATCTTCACCGGCGTCGGCAAAATCTACAATCCCGCGGCGACGACCGTCACCGGCGGCAAATATATTCGTCGTGAGTTCGCAAACGATGTGATCACAACCCCATTCGATCCGGCGGCGGTGGCACTGCTGGCCCGTTTCCCGGTGCCGACGACAAGCGGCGCGGCGAACAACTACACACGCACGGCGAACGACGCCGATCATCAAAATCAATTCGACTTTCGCGTGGATGGAGCATTGCGCGGAAGGGATCGGGCGTTCGGCCGCTACTCTTATTTTAGCGACGTAGAACTGCCGGTGACGCCTCTTCCCGATGGCGGCGGAGCGGTGACGGGATCGGTGATCGGCACGGGCGGTGTCGTGGGGCTGTCGCATGTGCTCGGGCAGCAAGCGGTCTTCGATGAGGTTCACACCTTCACGGACCGTCTCATCAACGATGTTCACGTGGGCTACACGCGGCGCGGAAACACGATTGCCGGTCCGTTGCTGGGTGGGACGGCGTCCTCCGCGCTGGGCATCCCCGGTATTCCGACGAATGCCGCCTTCAACAATGCGCTGCCGCTCTTTACATTCACCGGCTTTCAGCAGCTAGGCCCTTCGGCGAGCACGTCGTCGCAGTATCAGACGGCGGTGTGGCAAATGGAAGATACAGTCAGCTATACCCTCGGCCGTCATGCTTTGAAGGCGGGGGCGGATATCCGCTTCTACCAGTTGAACGCCGTCTCCCCGCCCAATCCGACAGGCTCCTTCGCCTTTACGACGACCGGTACGGACACGCAGACCGCCGCGGCCAGCGCGACTACGGGCGGCAACGCCATCGCCAGCTTTCTGCTTGGCCAGGTGGATACGTTTTCAATCGATCTGCAAACGTCCAAACTTCGGCCCCGCGACCACATTCAAGAGTACTTCGTGCAAGATGACTGGCGAGCTTCCGGCAATCTGACGCTGAATATCGGCGCGCGCTGGACGCTGCACTCCCCCTCGACTGAAAAAAACAATCAAGGCGCGGTCTTCAACCTCGCCACGCAGCAGCTGGATTATGCGGGCGTCGACGGCAACTCAAAAAGTGCGCGTGAACTGCACTACGGTAACGTCGCGCCCCGGCTCGGCTTCACCTACCTCATCGATCCAAGGACGGTGGTCCGTTCAGGCTTTGGGATCGTCTTTATCGATCAATCCGGCATTACGACACCATTTACACTGCCGCAATTTCCCTTTATCCAAAATGTGCAACAGAAGACGCAGGATAGCGTGAACTCGGCGTTTCTTCTGTCCAATGGGCCAAGCGTCGCGCCCATTGCGCCGACGCCCAACGCCGGTCTGGGACAAAGTGTGTATTCGGCGAACCGGACGGCCAGCTCCGGCTATGTCGAGCAATGGAACCTGGCCTTCCAGCGGCAGGTAACGAACAATCTTTCTGTCGACGTGGCCTACGTCGGCTCGCACATTGTCCACGTCGGCATCCCGGATTCAAACTTGAACCAGCTCACGGCGGCGCAGCTCGCGACCGGTCTAACCAACCCTGCTTCCCTTACAGGAGCGGTGACGAACCCGAATTACGGTGTGGTCCCCGTCTCCAGCCCTATCGGGGGCAAGACGATCGCGGCCGCGCAGCTGCTCAAGCCTTACCCGCGCTTCCAGAATGTTGCCACCTATCGCAACAACTCCGGCACAGCCAACTTCAACGCCATTGAAACGAAGGTGGAGCAGCGGCTCTCATACGGCCTCTACCTCCTGGCTGCATATACACATTCCAAGCTGATCGACGAGGCTTCGTCCGTCTTCTCCTCGACCGTACTCTCATCCCCGAATTCGAGCAGCCTAATCGCCGCCGACACCTTCCGGCCCTATCTGGAGCGCGATTCTTCCAATGGTGACATGCCGAACGTCACCTCGATCGCCGCGACCTATGATCTTCCCGTAGGACGGGGACACCGCTTCGGATCGAACTACGCCGGTAATCTGCTGGTCGGCGGATGGGCACTCAATACCATTGCTTCACTACAATCGGGCATGCCCGTCACGGTAACGCAGGCGACGAACAACAACGCCTTTGCAGGATTCGCTCTCCAGCGGCCAAACCTGATCGCCAACCCGGGGCTTACACCTGATGCCCGCACCCCGGCTCACTTTTTCAACACTGCCGCCTTTACCACCGCGCCGCAGTTTACGATCGGCAACGCCTCGCGCAACCCTGTACGCGGACCGGCCTTCCGCGACCTGGACGTCGCCCTTGTGAAACATACGCACTTCTCCGAGAAAACCGATGCGGAGTTCCGGGGCGAGATATTCAACATCACCAACACGCCGGCCTTCGCGCAGCCCAATGGCAGCTTCGGGGCGGCGGCATTCGGCAGCATTACGAGCACCTCGGCCGAGCAGCGCGTCGTGCAGTTCGCGTTGCGCCTCAGCCGCTAAGGTAATTCCTCACGTAGGATTGTCCCTATGGATTTGCTGGACAAGATTGTCCAAGGCTTCATCATGACATTCGGTATTACACAGCCGTCATCCGAGGGCAAACGCATCGCCAACCTGTTTATCGGGGGATTGTTGCTGCTGATCATCGTAGCGTTCGCGGGACTGATTCTGTTTGGAGTGCGCCACCTGATGCAATGAGAACCTAGACCGCTGGACGGCATTTGCTCATAATGGCAACGTGCAGTCTTTGCCGCAGCGCGGGAGAGAACTCATAGATCTCACTATCTCTGTAGATTTGTATTGTTCGACGTGTTGTATCGAGGACAACCTCGCAGTGGTGGCACTCCGCTACATGCGACGCCACTTCGGCAAGCAGGACAGGATCAATCTGCCCATCGAAGTAATCCGTCAGCTGACTGAGAAAATCGGTGCACGTCATCGGAGCCTACGCCTCTTTCTTCTGCCGGAAATGCCGGCTGAGACGCTCCCGCAACTGCAAGCGAGCGCGCAACAATCGAGACTTAACCGCAGGGACACTCAATCCGAGTGCCTCAGCCGTCTCTTCGGTCGACAGGTTTTCGATGTCGCGCAGGGTGAAAACGGTTCGAAAACCTGGCGGCAACCCCTGAATGGTACGCCGAAGTATATCCGCAAGCTCCCCCTGGTTGTAAAGCTGCTCCGGATTGGGCCGCCATTCAGCAAAATCGCGTGGAATGGAGCCTTCTTCCGTCTGCACATCCTCGTTCATCGAAACGGTCTTGCTCGTCTTACGCTTTCGCAGCCGCATCAGGCTTTCGTTTACAGCGATCCGCACCAGCCATGTCGAAAACTTCGAGTTGCCCTGAAATTGGTCGAGTTTCTGGTATGCCTTCAGGAAGGCGTCCTGCGTAATATCCTCGGCGTCTTCTCGGTTCTGCGTAATGTGCTGCGCGACGCGAAATATCTGCCGGTCGTATTGACTGATCAGTTGCTCGAACGCCGACGTGTCTCCCTCCCGGGCGCGCGCCACCAACGCGACATCGGGATGTATCTCTTCGGTGATGGGAGATGCAATGGCGGGCATAAAGGACGAGGCGAGAAACTTACAACTGCGACATAGTCAGTGTACCCGCCGCTTGACCGGGGAGCAACGGTACCCTCTTGGTATCGCGGGAGATTTCATGCGGGGCCGGAAGGTACGGAGGCGTTCGCGATGACTTACAGTCGTAGTGTGGGTATCCGTATGACGAATGGTCGCGTGGCGGTTTGGGCGGGCATGGCCTTGTTGGCCGCGATCTTTAGTGGAACGGGGAATGGAACGGTAAAGAAGACTGCGCGGAAGACACCACTCCATGCAACGACCGTGAAAAAGTCCACAAAGCATGGAACCATCTCTACAAAACCATCCAGCAAGAAAGCCCGCGCCACAAACGATAAGACCACGGCCGTCAAGCCGACCCTTCAAAGCGTCCGTCTGACCAGTGCCTTCCAGGCCTCGGCGCAACTTCGTCCCATGGCGCAGCAGCTTGCCTCCAGTCGCTCGGCGGCGGCTTACGCCGGCGTCATGGCATATGCTCACGCGCATCCGGGGGACGGCGCCGCGACCGCGTATCTCGCCTTGGGACACGCCTATATGCTCGACCGTCGCTCGCCGGAAGCGGTCAATGCCTACAAGCAGGCCAGCCAGTCAGGCGACGCACTCAGCGACTATGCCGACTTCCTTGGCGCTCAGGCCGACCTCCAGGCCACCCATGGCGCGAATGTCGCCGCGCTGCTTGATCGCTTCGCCGAGCGCCATCCGGGGAGTCTCTTTATTGCGAATGCGCCCGTGTTGCTGGCCAATGCCGCGATCCAGCAAGGCAATCCCCAAGCCGCTCTCCGCACCCTTGAACCGCTCGCCGCAACGCCGCGGGGCAGCCATGCCGACTTCCGTTATATGCTTGGCCGCGCCTGCCAACTCGCCGGAGATCCCGGTAAAGCAGCCGTAATCTTCCGAGGCCTCTACACTGGCGATCCCCTCAGCTTCGAGGCTGGACAGGCAAAAACGCAGCTCCAGGCCATGGGTGTGCAGCTCACCGCCGCCGAGCGCAAGACCCACGCCGACCGCCTCTATGACGCCAAGCATTACAACGAGGCCGGTCAGGAGTATCACGACCTCCAGAAGAACGACAGTACGCTGAGCGGTGCCGACCGGGCCGCGCTCGACATCTACGCCGCCGTCTGCGACTTGAAGATGAAGCGGCTTACCCGGCGCGAAGTCGACGCCCTGCCGCAGACCGATGACGACAGCGCCGCGCTCAAGCTGTACCTCGCCTCGGAGCTCGACCGCAACACCGACGACCGCAACGGTCACGATACCCTCGTCGCGCAGATGGTAAGCCGTTTCCCCCAGAGCCGCTGGCTGGAAGAGGCGCTCTACTCCGGCGGCAACATGTACCTCGTCAAGCGCGACTCCGCCAAGGCTATTGAACAATACGAGCTTCTCGTCAAGCACTTTCCCAACAGCACCTATGCTCCGTCCGCTCACTGGCATGCCGCGTGGCTTAGCTATCGCACACGCCGCTACCCCGATGCCGCGCGGCTGATGGACGAGCAGATTCAACAGTATCCCGGCGGCATCGAGGTGCCCAGCGCTCTCTATTGGCGAGGTCGGCTGTATGAGGATCAGGAACGCAACTTTGGCCAGGCCGTCAACTACTACCATGCGCTCTCGGTCACCTATGCCAATTTCTATTACGCGCTTCTTGCCCGACAGCGGCTGACGGTGCTTGCCGCGCAGACCACGGCCGAGCCGTCGCCGGCGCTTATTCCGGTCAAGCCGCCTGTCGTGCCCGAGCTGACCGGCGAGTTGCCCGAGAACGACGTTCACCTCATCAAAGCACGCCTGCTTGCCAATGCCGCGTTGAACGAGTACATCGGCCCGGAGATCATGGCCAGCCCCACCGCAAGCCAATGGGGAGCGCTCGCCCAGGCCGAAATCTATGTCTCCTTCGGTGAGTACACCCGCTCGCTTCAATCCATGAAGCACAGCGGCATCTCTTTTTTTGCGTTGCCGTTCGATCGCGTGCCGGTCGTCTACTGGCAACTGCTCTTTCCCCAGCCGTACTGGAGCGATCTCGTTGCCGACTCTCAACGCAACGGCCTCGACCCCTATCTGGTCGCCTCGCTCATCCGGCAAGAGTCCGAGTTCAACGCGGGCGTCATCAGCCACGCCAACGCCTACGGGCTAATGCAGCTGCTGCCCTCGGTCGGCAAGGCAGCCGCCAAGAAGCTCGGCATCAAAGGCTTCAGCGCCAACCAGCTGTTGAATCCCGCCATGAACCTCCAGCTTGGGACGCTCAACCTGCGCGAGGTGCTCGACCGGTTCAGCGGTCAGAAAGAGTATGCGCTGGCCGCCTACAACGCCGGCGATGTGCCGATTCGCCAGTGGCTCGCCGCCGGCGATTACAAAGACGTAGCCGAGTTCGTGGAATCCATTCCCTACACCGAGACGCGCGACTATGTGCAGGCCATCCTGCGCAACCGGGAGCTTTATCGTCAGCTCTATCCGGCAAAATGATCGCGTAAGACGATAGGATAAAGAAGCTGCGCCCGGATGGTGAAATCGGCAGACACAGCGGACTTAAAATCCGCAGGCCCTAACCGGCCGTGGGGGTTCAAGTCCCCCTCCGGGCACCAGCTATCGCAAATCGGAATCAGCTATTACTAGTGCCGAGCCGCTTTGTTTAGGCGATCATTGATCGCGGCACCCAGACCCTCGATCGGCGGCACGGGACACACAATCACCGCCACCCCGGCCGCGTCCAGCTCCCGCAACCCGGCGAATACCCCCCGTGCCAGTCCAGCAATATCCTTCCACGCGGTCCACTGAAATACGACCGCTCCGGGAGCCGCTCCCCAGCCGCCCGGCAGCATGACGCCAACCCGCTCCTTGAGAGCCAACAGCTTCCCCACTCGCTCCAGCATCTCCTTCTGACTACGCACCAGGACCAGCCGTGCGCGTGGAGCGTAATGCCTCATTCCGACTCCAGGCGAGGGAAGGCTCGCGGGCTCTTCGGCTATGGTCCGCGGTGCGTAGACCGTTATCTTCGCTCCCGTTATCTCGCTCAACATCGCCGCCGTGATTGCGCCGGGACGGTAAATTAGTCCCGCCGCCGGATCGAAAACCGTCGACTCCAAGCCGATATCAGCCGCTCCCCCGTCCAGTACCGCGTCAATTCTCCCGTCAAGATCGTCAAGCACATGGAGCGCCACAGTCGGGCTCGTATGTCCGAACTGGTTTGCACTCGGAGCGGCAATCGGCACTCCCGCAGCCGCAATCAATTTCAAAGCCAGCGCATGTTGTGGCATCCGCACCCCCACCAAGGCTCGTCCCGCCGTCACGATATCCGGCACAGCGCTCGTCTTGGGCAACAGCAGCGTCAATGGTCCCGGCCAAATAGCCCCCATCAGCACTTCGACCGAGGAAGGTATAACCGCGACTCGCGCCAGCATCTCCAAGTCGCTGACATGGACGATCACCGGATCCCACGCCGGTCTTCCTTTCGCCTCGAAAATTTTAGCCACCACTGCGGCATCGAGCGCATTCGCTCCCAACCCGTAGACCGTCTCCGTTGGGAATGCGACCGTGCCGCCCCTTCGCAGCAATTCCGCCGCGCGATCTACCTCGCGGGGCCCTAACCGCTCTGTTTTCCCTTGATGATCCACCCTTTTATCCTATCGTTCGCGCCGTATACTCATTCCCATGCAAGCAGCCGAAATTGAGGTAAAGATCCCCATAGCCGATCCGCAAGCCTTTGAGCAGCGCCTTCCGGGTCTCGGTTTTCAACTCGAAACCCCCCGTCGATTCGAGCGCAACACCCTCTACGACACGGTGGATCGCATCCTCCGCGGCACTCACCAGATCCTTCGTATCCGCGAGTACGGTGACGTATGGACCCTTACCCACAAGCGGCATCCCGACCACGAAGATGTTGGAGCCACCCGATACAAAGTCCGCGTTGAAACTGAAACGACCGTCGCCGACGGTCATGCGCTTGCCGAAGTCTTCACCCGTCTCGGCTATTACCCCATGTTCAGGTATGAAAAGTACCGGACGGAGTGGTCGCAAGGAAGCGCTCACCTTGTACTCGACGAGACCCCTATCGGTACCTTTGCCGAACTTGAAGGTCCAGTTGCCTGGATCGATGCGACGTTAAAGCGCCTCAACATCAATCCTGAAGCATGTCTCAGCGAGAGCTACGGCCGCCTCTTCATGGCTTGGAAAGACCGCACCGGAAGTCTCGCCTTAAACCTTACATTCGATGAAATCCCGGTGCTTGCCGCCCGTTAGAAAATCTGGAAATTCACCTCGATGTTCACCTCGGTGACCACCGGGTGCCCATTCTCCATCCCGGGCCTAAACTTGTACTGACGAACCGCCTCGATCGCTTTCTCATCCAGCCCCATGCCGATACCGCGCAGCACCCGCACATGGGTAGGATTGCCATTCGTATCTACCCAAATGCCGACAAGCACATTGCCCGCAACCTTGGCTTTACGCGCCTCTTCCGAGAACTCCGGCTCCACCTGGTAGATCACCTGAGGAGCGGAGACGCCGCCGCCGATGCGCCGGACACCGCCGCCCGTGTTGCCGCCCGACCCCGGCCCAAGCCCCGATCCATTCCCCGATCCCAAACCCGTTCCGCGCCCATTGCCCATCGACATGCCGACCAGCGGCGAATTGGCTACCCCTATCTGCGGGATGCTCGACGCCATCTTCACATCTTTTTGCACCTCGATCGTCGGCGCAATATGTATCTTCGGCTCTTCCAGCGGCGGGGCCTTCGGCGGCACGATCTGTTGATCGGCGAACTTCGGCGGAGTTCCCTTTGTAACCGGAGTCGGCCCCTTCTGACCGCCGCCGCCGCCCATCTGCACAGCTTTGGGAGGTGCCTTCGGCGGAGGAGGAGCCTCAAGATTTACAATCTCCACCGGCTTCAACTGAGACATGATCGGCACTTTTTTGTGCAGCAGCCAGCCGATCAGCAGGATCAACAACGCATAAATGGCAACCGACGACCCAGTCGCGACCGGGTTTTGTTTGGTCGCCATGCGATCAATCACCGGGATCGGCGTCGATTCGAGCACCAGCGGCGGCAGCTTCTCCGGGAAGAAAACATCCCGGAGATTACTCCAAAGCGACCCGAAGATGCCCGGCTCTTCGCTCGCGGCGCGCTCGTTCAGGTGGACATTCGACATTGGACGCAGCATGGTAGCTTCGCGGCCTGCTTCAACTTCAGGAGGTGGTATCAACACATTTGCCATGCAAACCTTAGCCTCGGCAGCCCTGCTTGCGCTACCCATTTCCATCTTCGCGTCGTACTGTAACAACTACGATCCCGGTCTATTGCCGGTTTTGATGACATATGATGCAAAGGCGCGCGGCACCTGGCTCCTACTCACAGTCTACAAACATTCGCCCGGCCTGCATATCGCTCCTGGCGGCAAGACGTACCCTTCTTTGGACGCGATCACAAATGGGAGGTCACAAAGCGCGCCATCGAGCCAGCTACAATAGACTTTTGACGCTTCACTGCCGTACCCGTCAGTGAACGCGTAGCCCGAGGAGCCGATGCAGGACGCACCAAGCGAAAAGCCCGAGAACAAAAACGGGAAGCCCGAGAGTGACACCGGGAAGCCCGAAGCCAAAGGCCTGAAATCCACCCTGAACCTGCCGCGGACCCCCTTCCCGATGAAGGCCAATCTGCCAGTCAACGAGCCGCTCCGCCTCGCGCAGTGGCAGGAGCCCGACTCTGATGGGAATGACCTATACGGCCAAATTCGCGCCGCCCGCGCCGGTCGGCCCAAGTACATCCTTCACGATGGCCCGCCCTATGCCAATGGTGCCATCCACCTGGGCCACGCGCTGAACAAGTGCATCAAGGACTTCATCGTCAAGACCAAGACGATGGCCGGCTTCGACGCCCCCTACGTCCCCGGCTGGGACTGCCACGG
>CAXTRY010000070.1:0-14186 GCA_964246805.1 uncultured Acidobacteriaceae bacterium | reverse complement strand
TGGTGGAGAAGTTGGCGGCAACGTGGTGCTCGAAGCCGTGCTCGCAGATGAAGCGAAGCAGCTCCTGCATCTTCGGGATCTCGACCACGCCCGCGCCGCCGAAGGTGTTCAGCGGGTCGTCGGTGAAGGCACCCTGGCCCACGTAGCCGGTGATCTTGCCCTCGAAGTCGTCGGTGGAGAAGCGGGCGAAGGACATGGGGCCGGCCTTCACCGTGCCGTCGAGCGTGCCGTGGGTGTTCTCCTTGCCGACCGTGCCGGCGATGATGAGCTGGTAGTCCATCTTCACGCCCTCGCGGAAGAAGTGCTTCGGCAGGTTGGAGCAGTGGAAGCAGACGGCCTTGTCGGGGTTGTCGCCGTAATTGTTGTTCCAGTCGAGCAGGGCCGAGGGCGTTTCGCTCGCGAGCGTAAGGGCGTACATGGAGAGGGTGCCGAGGACGTCGACCTCGCAGGCCGAGGGGATCAAGTTTTCGCTCATCATGGACATCACGGTGCAGGGGACGATGCCGAGGAACTCCTCAATGGAGGTCCAGCACTGGACGGCGGAGACGGTGAGTTCGCTCGAGGCCATCCATCCGTCGATCACCGCGCCGAGCTTGGCCATCTTCATCAGCGCGGCTTCGGGGGTTGAGCCGACGGGGATGTACTTCTTGATGGCGGCGAGCTTGGCTTGCGTGGCGTCGTCGTTGTCGGAGGTGCGGCTGATGCGGCCCATCACTTCGGAGAGGTCGAGCGTCTCGACGGTGATGCCGGAGCGTTCGAGCAGCTTTTCGGAGTAGCGAACCGTGTTGAAGGCAGTGGGACGCGCGCCGATGGCCCCGAAGCGGACGTTCTTGAGGCCCTTGACGACGCGGCAGACGGCGGCGAACTCGACCAGGTCTGCCTGGAACTCGGGCGAGTCGGGCGCTTCGGTGTGCAGGCGCGTGAGCGAATACGGGATGCCGTACTGCTTCAGGTTGTTGCAGATGGACATCTTGCCGCAGAAGGAGTCGCGTCGGAAGGCGATGGACATCTTGCCGGGCGAATCGGGCGTGGCCTGGATGAGGACGGGAACCTGGAGGTTGGCGAGGCGGAGGGCGTCGGCCAGACCGCGCTCCTCGCCGAAGTTCGGCAGCGTGATGATGATGCCGTCGATCTCGGCGGCGTGGGCCTTGAAGAGCGCGGCGCACTTCTTGGCGTCTTCATAGGTCTCGACCGCGCCGTGGGCGGTCACCTCCGGGTTGAGCACGATGGGCTTCATGCCCGCAGCTTCGACCGCGGCGATCATTTCGAGCCGTCCGCTCGTCGCCAGGTGGCTGGGAAAGAAGCCTCGGTTACCTACGATTACGCCCATCGTCATCTGCTTCGCCATCGATCTCTCCAGTCATTCAGTGTTTTAGTTTAGTGTGTGGCCGCAAACGCGGATTCCCTAAGGGAATGACAACCAGAAAAACAAAAGCGGTAGAGCTCAGCCTTTGCCGGGTCGGAAGCGCACGGTGTAGAAGAGGCCGCAGACGGCGAGGAAGACGCCCCACCAGAGCGTCGGATGCAGCGGCTGCAGCCAAGGCAACAGGATTTCGTTGGGTGGCGGGTTATGCAACTCCATCAAGCCGGTTGCGGCCAGGACGATGCCGTAGCCCAGCATCAGGATGCCGCAGAAGAACCAGATGGAGAGTTCCTTGTGTGTGTCGCGTGTTTCAGACATCGAGATTCCTTAGAAGAAGATGAGGTTGAGAGCGAAGAAGACGACGATCACGACGCAGGCCCAGAAGATGGGCTTCTCCCAGAGTGTCTTCGCGCCGTCGTCGGGGATCGGGGTGACGCCGTAGACGAGACCGGCGAGCTCTTCGCGGGGGACGGGCTTGGTGACGAGGCTGACGACGACCGTGACGACGACACAGATGATCCAGCTCCACAGGGCGCGGTAGAGGTTCTCGGCCATGGGGCGGGCGTCGGGGCTCATGGCGATGTAGCGGAGGGCGTAGGGCTTGAGCTGCACCCAGGTGAACATGCCGATCGACGATGCGGTTCCCGCGAGCAGACCCCAGAAGCCGCCCCAATGTGTCGCGCGCTTCCACATCATGCCCAGAATGACGGTACCGAAGAGCGGCGCGATGAAGAAGGAGAAGAGCGCCTGGACGTAGTCCATGATGCTGTTCGCGTTCATGACGAGATAGGCGGTCATGATCGAGACGAGCATGCCGATGACGGTCGACCAGCGGCCCATGGCGACGTAGTGCTTGTCGGAGGCCTTCTTGTTGAGGAACGCGCCGTAAAGATCGTAGGTCCAGACGGTGGAAAACGCGCTGACGTTGCCAGCCATACCGGACATGAAGCCGGCGACCAGCGCGGTGATGCCGAGGCCGAGCAGACCGGGACCGCAGTAGCGGATGAGCATCAGCGGGAGGACTTCGTCGTAGGAGTGCTGGCCGGTGGCCTTGGCGAGGCTGCCGGAGACGAGGTGCATCATGCTGCCGTCGGGGTTCTTGAGCACCGCGAGGGCAAGCAGGCCGGGAACAATGACGATGAAGGGGACGGCCATCTTGAAGGCCGCGCCGATCACGGGAGCCATCTTGGCGGCGCGCAGATTGTTCGCGCTCAGCACACGCTGGACCACCAGAAAGTCGGTGGTCCAGTAACCGAAGGCAACCACAAACCCAAGGCCGAAGACCATGCCGGTCCAGTGGACGCCCATGGGGTTGTCCTTGAAGTGGCCGAGTGTCGTCCAGAGGTGGGTGTAGTCATTCGTGCCGACGTTGACGGCGATCTGCTTCTTGAGGTTCGTCCAACCGCCCGCCTCGATCAGGCCGAGGATGGGGATCATGGCCGCGCCCGCCCAGATGAGCACGAACTGCAGCACCTCGTTGATGATGGCCGACCGCAGCCCGCCGAGCATGACGTAAAGCGCGACCGTGCCCGCGCCGATCCAGATGGAGAAGGTGATGTTCCAGCCGAGGACGGTTTGCATGACGACGGCCATGGCGTACATGTTGACGCCGCTCATCAGGATGGTCATCAAGGCGAACGAGATGGCCGAAACCGCGCGCGCGCCGTCGCCGAAGCGCAGATGGAGATAACCGGGGACAGAGTGGGTTTTCGAGATGTAGTAGAAGGGCATCATCACGATGCCGAGGAAGAGCATGGCGGGGATCGCGCCGAGCCAATACCAGTGCGCGGCGAGGATGCCGTATTGGTAGGCGGAGCCGGCCCAGCCCATCAGCTCCAACGAGCCGAGATTGGCGGAGACGAAGCTCAGGCCGGCGATCCAGGCCGTCATCTCGCGCCCGGCGAGGAAAAACTCTTCGCTGGTGTTCGTCTGGCCCTTGACGTAGAAGCCGATGAAGACGACGAGCGCGAAGTAGAGCGCGAGGATCAGGATATCGACCGGCGACAGCCTGGTGAGCTGCTGGCCGGAGAAGAACATCAGAGCGACGGCAACGTGCATCAGGAAAAAACCTCAGCGGGACCGCGATAAGCATGGTGGCGGGACCCACATCTTCATGGAGAAAACGATTTATCGTCCGGGCGCGCCCGGCAAGGCGGAGAAATGTTTCACGCGAACGATGCAACTATACAGGATGATCTTCGCGTTGATCCAACGGTTTCCGTTCTGTTCCGCGAATGGACGGTGTACTCTATGGCAGCGCGGGTTGCGGGAATGGAATCCGCGCGATAGCATCGGACCACCGGGAGAAATATATGAAGCGTTCAGATGTTGGCGTACAGATAGGTAGTCTGATGGTTGCGGCGGCCCTCATGTTTGGCATTGCCCCTACTCGGCTCATGGCGCAGGATGGCACAAAACAGGACATGAAGAGCGCGGGACACGAGACCAAGAACGCGGCGACCGATGCCGGTCACGGCGTCTCTACGGGCACCAAGAAGGCCTATCACAAGACCAAACATGCGACCAGGAAGACGGCGCATGTTACCGCGCATGACAGCAAGGTCGTCGGCGATGATATCGGTCACGGTACCAAGGTTGGCGCGGAGAAGACCGCCAATGTGAGCAAGAAGGCCTATCACGGGACCGTGAACGGAACCGAGAAGTTAGGCGATAAGATCACCGGAAAGCCGTAAAACCCGTAAGAGCAGTTGCGCTAAGGGGCGCGTGTGAGAGCATCGTGCGTGTGGGTATACTCCGCGTACCGCACCACGAACGGCTCTCAACCGTCTTTCTTGCGATAGTTTGGTCTCAAAACGGTGTCGGTTAGTTAGACAAGAGCGCTCTGCAGCTTAGCTGGACGCCGGGTTCTCCATGCGCCTAAAACCGCGCCCTGGACGATCATGCCGACGAGCGGGAAACCGGTGTTGATGGCGAGCGTCTGTAGGCTGCGGACCTCGAAGATGTATTCGGTGGCCCAGGTGGTGAGAACGAAGCCGAGCCAAAGAACGACGGCGACTTCCATGCCGCGGAGGGCGGTCTGCTCGCCGGTGACCTGGATGCACCAGGCGAGCACCGCGGCGATGACAGCCGCCGAGACGAGCGCAACGGCGCATTGTAGCGTGAGATGGATGCCGGGACCGTTGAGCCATTCCATGCTGCGTCCGATGCCGATGACCCATTGTTTGAGAAAGATGGAGAACCACGCGGCTTCGATGGCGCAGTAGAGGACGGCCGCGACGATGATGGCGAACGGATTCAGATGTGGGCGGACAAACACGGTGGACCTCCTGCCGGGCGACGCCTGATTGTCGCCTCAATGCTGCCGGAGGGCAAGAGAAATCAATTTAGCTTGCCACGGCTAAGGACCTGAAGCTCTCTTTTGTCTGTAGAGCGAGACTGTTCCGGACCGGCCATACAATCCCGGCCGTTAGCCGGACGAGTGTGATCCAATACAGGTCGGCTCCTAATAGATGAACGATCTGCATCCACACCGGGGCGAGCAGCAGCACATCGGCGATGCCCAGGACAAACTGCGCGGCGAGCAGGACCAGGACAAAGCGCGTGGACTGACCTGCTCCGATGCGGCGTGCACGCACGATGAGCCAAAAGACAAAGATCGCGGCGATCACCGCGCTGAGCGGATGGACGCCGCGCAGCCGGATCAGCCACGGTGACGAGGCGGCAAGATCTTGCGCGAAGGCAGCCTGAAGCGAGGCGGCGGGGAAGAGCGTGTCGCCCAATGCAGCGAGCGATCCGCTGACCCCGACGACCAGTGTGGCGAGAAGGCCGCCGATCCCCCAGCCGAGCCCCTTCCCCTTGGAGAGCACGGCGCGGCCGAGATCATTGCCGAGGAACTGGGCCGTCAACGTGAGCGCGGCGAGCAGCAGCAGCGTGTTGCTGAGATGGACGGAGAGCAGGACCATGCGCCCGACGGACTGGTTGGCCGTGACGTAGCCGAGCTTGACGAGCAGCGCGCCGAGCAAGGCCTCATTGAGCAGCAGCACGGTCGAGGCCACGGCAAAAACACGAGCCGCCGCGCCTTTGGCCGTGGCGCGGAAGGTCCAGACGAGCAGGCCGAAGACGGCGAAGGTCGAGCCGCCGGTCATGCAGCGGTGCGTAAACTCGACGACGGTGTGCGCGGTGGGCGAGAGCGGGATGACCTGCCCATTGCAAAGCGGCCAATGATTGCCGCAGCCCGCGCCGGAGCCGGTAGCCCGGACAACCGCTCCCCAGAGGATAACGAGGACGTTATAGCCGACGACGGCCCAAGCGAAGCGTCCGGCGTTGCGGGTGCGCGGGATCGTCGTGCCTGTCTCCATGGTGCGATTCTACGCGCCCCGCCCACCTTGTTGCGGCGTAACGGACGTGGGGTCGCGAACACGATTCGATCACAGCAAACGTGGAGAAACGAACACGTTGATCTATACTCGCGCTGCATCGTTTTCCGGGCCCACGCCGTGCTCTCATCGAAATCAATCTAAACATTCAGGAGCTTCTGTATGGACGATCAGCCTGTTCCAGCCGTTCCGCCCGCCTATAACCCTAAGCCGTGGGAGAAAGACGACGGCACCTTCCACCTGGGCATCAACATGGCGGGCGCGATCTCGGCGGGGGCGTATACGGCTGGGGCGCTCGACTTCCTAATGGAGGCGATCGAGCAATGGTATGTAGCGCGCGAAACGGACCCGGACGCGCCGCGGCACAAGTTATCGATCGAGGTCTTCTCGGGCGCGTCGGCGGGCGGGATGTGCGCGGCGATCGCGTCGGTGATGGTGCAGGCCCCATTCGACCACATACGCGATCCGTTCGCGCGCTCGAAGACGCCTTCCAGCAACCGCTTCTATGAGAGCTGGGTCAATAAGATCGACATCGATCCGCTGCTTCAGGATACCGACCTGAACACGGCTGCCGACCGGGCGGACGACGAAGAGACGGCTTCGGTGATCTCGCTGCTTGACTCCAGCGTGATCGATGCGATCGCCGATTACGCCATCGTGCCGCCGGCAAATGCGACAACGCCACCGCCGTACATCTCGCCTTCGCTTACGTTGTTTCTGGCACTCACCAACGTGCGAGGCACCCCGTTCTCGTTGCAGGGACAAGCGGACAATTCCGCCGCCGAGGAGTGCATCGCCTACTATGCCGACCGGCTCCAGTTCGAGACAGTGGCGGATGGACGGACAGAGCCGCTTGCGCCTCGCGCCAAGCCGCTGCCGCTGAGCACCCTGACGGGACTGGGCAAATGGCCGCTGCTGAAGGAGGCGGCCAAAGCGACGGGGGCTTTCCCACTCTTTCTGGCTCCGCGCGTGCTGCAGCGCGAAGCGGACGACTACCGGTTCTCGCCGTGGCAGCCGGTGTCGATCACCGAGCCATGCGCGGTCGAGCCGAAGTGGAACCTGCCAGCGGGCGGGACGCTCTCGACGCTGAATGTGGACGGCGGCGTGACGGACAATGATCCGTTCCAACTCGCGCACGACTATCTCGCCATCCATAATCCACTGGCCAGGCCGAGCGCGACCGGGGAGTTGGAGAATCCGCGTAAACCGGACGAGGCGAACTGCGCCGTGCTGACGATCGCGCCGTTTCCTTCAAAGGATGTCTACAACTCGGACTTCGACGTGCATCGTTCGAGCGGGGTGCTACAGATGCTGCCCCGGCTGATGACTACGCTGATCTCACAGTCGCGCTTTCTAGGGGAGTCTCTGCCGGCGGTGCTGCATGGCAGCTCCGTGAGCCGCTTTGTGATGGCTCCATCCGGGCCGGACACCGACCCTCCGAACAAGGACGCGCTTCAGTGCAGTGTGCTGGGAGCGTTCGGCGGCTTCTTCGAGCGCGGCTTCCGGGCACACGACTATCAGCTTGGGCGGCGCAACTGCCAGCAGTTCCTGCGCGAGCACTTCCGTCTGGCGGTGGGCAATCCCATCTTCCAGGGCGCGATGCCGAAGGAGGGACCGGCTCGCGACGCGCTGGTCGAGCGATCGAAGGCCCGGAAGCCGCTGCCTGGCGCGGGCGACACCCTGCCGATCATCCCGCTCTACGGCACGGCGGTGGACGAGGTGCCGCTGCCGTCGCCGGCAAGGATCACCATGGCTCGCCTGAACCACGTTGTAGGCATGGTCATCGACCGGTTGCACGCGGTCAGCAAACCGCTGCTCGACTCGATGATCGGCACGGGCTTTGAGAGCTGGGCGCTCCGGAGCGCGCTGAATGGCTATCTTGCGACCCTGGGCCGGGCGAAGCTGAAGGCGTACCTCCGGAAGACGCTGGCGGAGGTGATCGCGGACTAACCTCGGGCAAGCGCTCAGCCCTGAGCCAATTCCCTGGCTCGCTGGGTGGCTCGTTTAACGGCCTTGATAAGGGTGACGCGGAGGCCGCCCTCTTCCAGCTCGAGGATGCCGTCGACGGTGCAGCCGGCCGGGGTGGTGACCTGGTCCTTCAGCAGCGCCGGATGGTAGCCGGTTTCGAGCACCATGCGGGCGGAGCCGTAGGTGGTCTGTGCGGCGAGCAGGGTGGCTACGTCGCGGGGCAGACCGACGTTGACGCCCGCTTCGGCGAGGGCCTCAATGATGATGTAGAGGAAGGCCGGACCGGAGCCGGAGAGGCCGGTGACGGCGTCCATGTGCTTCTCATCGACGATGACGGTGCGGCCCACGGTCGAGAAGATGCGCTGGGCGACGGCCATCTGCGCGTCCGAGACGAAGCGCCCGGCACAGAGGGCGGTGACTCCGGCGGCGATCATGGCCGGGGTGTTGGGCATGGCGCGGATGACGGCGAGCTCGCATCCGGCGGCATCCTCGATGGCGCGGGTCTTGACCGAAGCGGCGATCGAGAGGATGAGTTTGGCCGGGGTGAGGGCCGGGCGAATGAGGTCGACGAGCGCGGGCACCTGGATGGGCTTGACGCCGAGCAGGATGACGTCGGCCTCGCCGGCGGCCTGGAGATTGTCGGTCGTGACCTCCACCCCGAACTGGGCGGAGAGGGCGAGGGCGCGCTCCGGGTGCTGGACGGTGGCGAGGATTTGGTCTGGGGCGAGCAGGCTATTTTTGAGGAAGGCCTGGAGCAGAATGCCGCCCATCTTGCCCGCGCCGAGGATAGCTATCCGAAGGCCCGGGAGGGCGGCGGACGCGATGGGGATGGCGTAGCGGGCCTCTTCGGAGTGTGGCTGGCTGGTCATCCGAGTAGCGTATCAGGAAAGTATCAAAGTCTTCATAATAATGGACGGAGGTCTGGACCTTGTACCGGGCATCTGCCTGCGACCGCTACGCTTACGGCGGGCAGGACGGTGGATTTGTATTGGAGTGGAGGAGAGCACCCCACCCTGCAACGGAAAGACTGTTGCGAGGATGGGGCACCCGATTCTGCGGGGGATGGGCCACCCGGTTCTCTCCATAGCTACACGGCGTAGGTTCCGGCGGTGGCTTTGTCCCAGATGGGGGAGAGGTCTGTGGGGCCGGTGCCGTAGTCTGCGCGCATGGCGAGGGTGGGAGAGGCGGGTAGCTCGGTGAGTTGGAAGTGGTCGAAGTCGCCCAGGGAGCCCTTCCAGTCGCCGCCCCACTCGAGGCCCTGAGCCTTCATGGCACCGACCATGCGCTGAAATTGGGGGGTAGAGGAGACCCAGTTGAGCTGGCCGCCGGAGCCGGTGGTGTAGGGGACGATGTCGGCGGCGAGGCCGTAGTTGTGCATTGAGAAGCCGGCGCGCGCGTTGGTGACGACGTGGCCGGAGACGGTGCGGCCCTGGGCGTAGAGGGCGTTCTGCTCGCCGGCGGTACGCAGGCCGGAGACGACGAGGATAAAGGTGTTTTCATCGTTGAGGGCGTCGGAGGCGGCGCGGATTTTAGTGGCGAACTCGGGGCAGATAAGGGTGAGCGTAGCTTCGCTGCGTGCGTCCATGAGGGTTCTCCTGATTGTGACTTCTAAAAACCAAAGTGTTCAAAACAAACGGTTTACCGAAAGCGTGGAAGGTAAAGTGTTCATTCCAGATACTTTACCGATAAAGTGTTCAAACGAAAGCAGATAGCCAGTGATAACCGCACCAGGCCTAAACACATCGGTTATCGGGTTGATCCACTTGCAACGTGCCGCTTACAACCAGATAAGGAAGTCACACCCCTTATGGTGCCAGCCGCAAATTGATCGTTACATCCAGTATACCAAGGGCCATAAAACTAATGTGCAACGTGTAAACACCTTGCTTTGTGAAGTTTACGAAGTTTTAGGGCTTGACAGGATTTCGACGTTGCATTGTTAAGCGCCTGCAAGGAACGGGACACGGCCGGGCGATGCTTAACTAACGGTCTCCCATCGTTTGCCGATGATTTTATTGGAGTTGTCATGGCGGATGCGGTGAGGCTTAGATCGAAGGTTCCATCCGCGTCTATAACCGGCGCCATCCTGTACGGTGCCTTCTCGCGTTTGCATCGAAAAACGGAACGGGGCGGCCTTGTAAAGGTATTGAGCCCACCCGGCCAGCTTGCCCGATGGACACTCCTGCTTCTGCTGAGTGGTCTGTTCCCGGCCGTCGAAGCACAGGCCAGGCTGCCGCATGGCGCTGGGGAGAAGTTGCCGGTGCTGCGGACGGCGCGCGCGATCCACGATCTTTCCGGCGCGGAGGCGGCGCGCGGGTATCCTATCGACCTGCTGGCGGTGGTGACGTACAGCGATCCGCAGCGCTCTACACTATTCCTGCACGATGCCACGGGCGGCGTATATGCCCTGGCCGACGAAGACAGCATGGAGTTGCAGCCGGGTACGCTGGTGGAGGTGCGCGGCATCAGCGCGCCGGGAGCGTTTGCGCCGATCGTCGACCACCCGGAGGTCAACGTCCGGGCCAAATCGCATCTTCCCGCCTTTGCGCCGCGCGTCAACCTGCTTCGCCTTCAGACGGGAGCGGAAGACAGCCAATGGATTGAAATAGAAGGGATCGTCCATTTGGTCACGATCAACGATCATGAGGCGATTCTAGAGCTGGTGACGCTGGATGGAACGATCCATGGGACGACGCTGAAGATACCGGGAGTGGATTACGCGCACCTGACGGACGCGCATGTACTGGTGCGAGCGACGGCGGCGGCGGTGTTCAATGACAATCACCAGATGATTGGGCCCCGGCTGGTGATCCCGGACTTATCAGCGGTGCGGGTGTTGGAGGCGGCCCCGGCCGATCCCTTTGAGACCGCGATCGAGCCGATCTCCGCGCTTTCACGGTTTACGATGCAATTCAGCGAGGTACATCGGGTGCATCTGCACGGGCGGGTGACGCTCGTCTGGCCGGGGTCTCTGGTGTGCGTGGCCGACAGCACGGGGGGACTCTGCGCGCAGACGAGCGAATCACCGGACGTGCGGGTCGGGATGGAGGCGGATGTCATCGGCTTTCCGGCGAACGGGCAAAGCGCGCCGATTTTGACGGATGCGGAGGCAAGACGCGCGGGTTATGCCGAGGCGATCGACGGTGCTCCGCTGACTGGCCCGGAAGCGCTGAGCATGACGAACGATGCCCGGCTGATCGAGCTTAGCGGAGAGTTGATGGGTAAGGACCTGACGGCTTCGGAAACGACCCTGATCGTGTCGTCGGCTGGCGGGATGTACCGGGCGGTTCTGCCGAAGGCCCTGATGACGGGAGACGGGACGGATTGGAAGCCGGGGAGCCGGTTACGGCTGCGGGGTATCTGCTCGGTGCAGGTGGACGCGTTCCGGAGCGTGGAGCTGGGCGGTCACGCGGTGGCGAAGGCTTACCGGCTGCTGCTGCGTTCGCCCGCGGATATCGTGGTGCTGAGTCAGCCATCGTGGTGGTCGCCGAACCATTCGTTGCTGGTGGTGGGGGGCTTTCTCGTGATGACTTCGCTGGTGCTGGTGTGGGTGGCGGCGCTGCGGCGAACGGTGGAGCAGCAGACGAAGACGATCCGGGAGAGCGAGATGCGGTTCAAGCATATGGCGCAGCACGACGCGCTGACGGGACTGCCGACGCGGACGCTGCTGCACGATCGTCTCCACGATGGACTGGAGCGGTGTCGAAGGGATGGAACGGGACTGGCATTGCTGATGGTGGACCTCGACCATTTTAAGGCGATCAACGATACTTACGGGCATAACGCGGGCGACATGGCGCTGAAGGTGACGGCGGAGCGGATGCTGGGCGCGGTGCGCGGGGTGGATACCGTGGCGCGGATGGGGGGCGATGAGTTCCTGGTGCTGCTGACGGACATGCAGGAGGTATACCGGGCGGAGACGATTGCAGCGGAGCTGGTACGGGTCGTGTCGCGGCCGTTCGTGTTCGAAGGGCGCGAGGTGCCCGTTACGGCGAGCGTGGGGGTGTGCGCCAGCTTGAGCGACCAGTTCGACGCGGAGGGGCTGCTGAAGAATGTGGACGCGGCGATGTACCGGGCGAAGGCGCAAGGGCGCAACCGGTTCCAGATGGCGGGGCCGCTGGTGATGGCCGGGGCACGGAGTTAGTAGGTATGGTTAAAAAGTATCCATGTTGCGGAGGCCTTATGATGGCTACCATAGGATATCGACATCGTGTTGAGCAAAATCTTGTCGGCGGTAACGACGGGAAGCTGCTCTTCGAGCGCCTGGGCGATGATCATGCGGTCGAATGGATCGTTGTGGAGGCGCTCCAGACGTTGTAGGCGGTAGATGTGAGATAGCGCGATGTGGAGCATGCCGACGCGCTGGGTGCGCATCTCGTCGATAACATACTGGATCGACGTCCCTACAGAGACCAGCTTGCCGGTGCCGATTTTGATGGCAAGCTCCCACAGGGAGGCATGGCTGATCAGAAGATCGTTCGCGCCTGAGCATGGAGCGGAGCGCTCTGGAGGAGATGCGGGTCTGGTCCGTAATCGCCCAGATAAGGGCGTTCGTATCCAGCAGAATCGTCAACAGTAACGCCCTTGCGGGTCGTCTTCTGGAAAGACAGAGCCGGTGATCATAACGTCTTCGAGTTCCTTGCCGATGCGTTCGAACTCTTCTTCCCAATTCTCTGGAAGATTGAGCTTACCTTTGAGCCGGCCCAAAACACGATCGGGTGGCTCGATCTTCGATTCGGCTTCCGTCACTGCGAGGACGAGCTTGACCGCCGGTTTACCGTTGCGGGCGATGATGACCTCTTCGCCGGCCTCAGCGGCCGCGATGAGTTTAGAGAGGTGGGCCTTTGCGGGATAGATGTTGACTTCCATGGGTTGAGTGTAGCGGCGGGGGTTGGCTAAGGCAATCAGTAGGTTGGGCGCTTGAAGGATTGCAGGTGAGCGATGGCGTCGGCGGCGCGGGCGCGGAGCTGGACTAGATCAGAGGGAGACTTCTTGCGCAAGGTGTTGTAGGGCATCTGGAGGCGGAAGTTCTTGCCCAGGGTGGCTTCGTTGCGTTCGAGGAAGGTCCAGTAGAGGGCGGTGAAGGGGCAGGCGTCTTCGGTGACGGTCTTCTTGGGGTCGTACCGGCATTGGCCGCAGAAGTTGGACATCTTGTTGATGTAGGCCGCGCCCGAGACGTAGGGCTTGGTGGCGGTGAGGCCGCCGTCGGCGTAGGTGGCCATGCCGAGGACGTTGGGCTCGACGACCCAGTCGTAGGCGTCGACATACGCGAACCAGAACCAATCGGTGAGCTCGCGGGGGGAGAAGCCGCAGAGGGTGGCGAGGTTTGAGAGGACCATGAGGCGGGTGATGTGATGGGACCAGCCCTCGTCGATTACCTGTTTGACGACGGTATCCATGCAGCGTAGGCCGGAGGGGACGCCCCAGTAGACGGCGGGGAGGGGAAGGTTGGCGTGAAGGGCGGAGGGGATGGCTCCGGCGTAAGGGTCTTCTTTTTTTAAGGCGTAGGCGGCGGCGGCTTCCGGGGGGTGGTCGGGGGGGGGTTCCGGTGGGGGCTGGCGCTCTTCCTGGGGGACGTGGGAGGCGAGAAGGCGGTAGCCGTCGGTTTGTTCGTGCAAGTGGCGCATGAACTCTCGCCATCCAAGTAGTTGACGGATAAAGCCTTCCGCGCTGGCCATGGGGATGAGGCCGGAGTCGGCGGCGGCGGCCACGTCGCGGATAAGGTCGAGGGCGAGCAGGCGGCCGAGGTTGAGCAGGACGGAGGTCTTGGAGTGGAAGAGCTGGAGCTGGTCGTCGCGCATGGCGTCTTCGAAGGGACCGAAGTGAGGGAGGAGTTCGGTGAGGGCGAACTGCCAGAAGGAGTCGGAATCGGCTTGGGTGCAGGGGAGATTGAAGTTTTCGAGGGTGCCGAAGTGATGGGGGTAGGTGGCCTCGACCATGGCGAGGACTTCTTCAGTGATGGCGTCCGGCGGGTAAGAGGGCGGGGTGGGGATCGGGATCTGGTTCTTGTAGGGGTTGCGATTGTCGGCGTCGAAGGAGAACTGGCCGCCGACGGGCTTGGCGTTGGCCATGAGGATGCCGGTCTGCTGACGCATCTTGCGGTAGAAGCGGTCCATGACGAAGGACTTGCCTTGCTTGTAGGGGCCGTAGACGTCGAGGAAGTTCCGGGAGGTGGAGGCCCAGGTGGTGTCTTCGACGAAGTTCATCCGGAGTCCGGCTTCGATGGCGGTGGCGAGGTCGAGGCGGAGCTCACGCTCGGCGGGCGTCATGCAGGTGAGCGGGGGGAGTTTGCGGTCGCGCTGGAGTTGGAGGAGTGCCTGGCCGTGGCTGGTGGGGGAGAAGTGGTAGAGGACCTTGACGTCCTTGGCTGCCTGCTCAAGCGCGAAGTGACGCATGTTGGAGATGAGGACGGCGAGCTTTTTCTTGTGGTAGGGGCGGCGGAGGGCCTTGGCGGTGGACTCGACGATGACGATGCCGGTGTCGGCGGCGGGTTGTTCGGTGAGAGGCCCGGTGCGATC
>CAXTRY010000069.1:12968-14253 GCA_964246805.1 uncultured Acidobacteriaceae bacterium | reverse complement strand
TCGCCCTCGCTACCGCCGTCGTCCACATGGGCAACGCACCCGCCGCCGCCCGGCTTTCGATCGTCTCTATCCGCGCCGCCGGCGTCATCAACACCGTCTGGGCCCTCTTCGTCGCCGCCGCCGCCACCGTCTTCCTGCTCCACCACGGCTCCGCCCGCGCTGCCATGGCCATCTACCTCGCGGGACACATCCTCTCCTCCATCCTGGTGCTCGCCGTGCTCGAGCGCAAAGATGCCGTACCCCACGGCATGGTCACCGTCTTTACTCTCGGCGGTGCCGCCGGTATCCTTCTCGCCATCCTCGCTCTCCTCCGCGACACCCACCCCGCCGGCATCTTCGCGATCACCGCCGCCATGCTCCTCATCGCCGTCGCCGCGAGCGCTGCCCTTTACTCCCTGGGCAAGAAACACCGTTGGCTCCCCTCCGCAGCCCGCGTCAAGAGCCTCTTCGCCAGTCTCATGCAACGATTCCGGCCCCGGAGTCACCATGCCGCATAGCGAGATGACCTCCAAGCCTGCACCGACGCCCCTGCGCCTGCTCGCCTACGTCCATATGCGCAACATCCACGCCTCCACCGGGGCCGGCCGCGTCGCCCGCCAACTCACCGAGCATCTCGCCCTCCGCGACGATGTCACCCTCCGCATCCTCGCCGACGCCGCCGACCACGCGCGCATTCTACCCCTCGTCCACGCCCCTTGGGAGAGCTTTCGCTATCACACCTTCGCCCGCGACACCTCCCGCCAGCAAGCCCTCTGGTACGCCTTTCACCACGCCGACGCCGAGGCTCTCTGGCCCGAAGCCCAGATCGTCTTCTGCACCGGCGAGTCCTACGTCCCGACCCGCCGCGCCAAGCTCGCCGTCACCGTCCACGACGCAGCCTACTTTGAAGAGGGCGCGCACCACGCCAACGTCGCCTTCCTCAAACAAAAGCTCAAGTGGAAGCTCCTCTTTCATACCCTCGCGCGCAAAGCCGACATGTTCCACACTGTCTCAAATTTCTCCGCCGAACGGCTCGCCCACTTTTTCCCCACCATCTCCACTCGCCTCCGTGTCGTTCACAATGCCGTCACCCCGCACTTCTTCCAAGCTGTCCCAGAGAGCGGCAAGCAGTTCCTGCGCGAGCAAAACCTCGCCTATGACGAGAGTGCCCGCCCCTACATCCTCGTCCCCGGCGGCCTCCACTTCCGCAAGAACGCCGAACTCATCCTAGCCGCCCCCCCCGAACTCCTCAAGCGCCACCCCGCCCTCCAGATCGCCGTTGTCAACCACGACAACCCCCACTATG
>CAXTRY010000069.1:0-12958 GCA_964246805.1 uncultured Acidobacteriaceae bacterium | reverse complement strand
GATCGCCGCCGACGCCGCCCTCCTGGTCGATCCGGCTAAACCCGAAGCTCATATTGCCGCCCTAGAATCCCTTCTTACCGACCCGCTTGCCCGACGGCAGCTCTCGGCGGCAGGCCGCGCACGCGCCGCACACTTTACCTGGGACTCCTCCGCCGCCCAGATCAAGCATCACTTCGACGCCCTCCTATGACAACCATCCCTCGACTCGCCGAGTCCCACACCGCACCGGCTTTACAGACCCGGAAGGCCGTGGCCGTCCACAGCGGAGCCCGCGACGCGTACCAGCTCGCCCTTGCTCTGGCTGAAGACGGCCTCCTTGAAATCCTCGTCACCGACCTCTTCTGGCCGGCGGACCATCCTCGCGCCGCCGCCCTCGCTTCGCATCTCCCCGCAACCCTCCAGGCCATGCTTCGCCAGCGCTCCGAGCCGCGCCTTTCCGCCGAGCGCGTCCGCTCCGTCCCCTTCACGGGTCTCGCCACCCTTCTGGTCGATAAAATCGTAGCCAAGCTCCCGAAAGCTCCCGCCGCCCTCCGCCGTCGCATGATGCGTCATGCCGACTCTGTCCTCGGCCGCACCGCCGGCAAGCTCGCCCGCCGTACTCAATCCGCTCTCATCGCTTACAGTTACTACGCCTACGACGCCTTCCACGCCTCCAAAAAGCCCGGCATCCTTTTCCAGCTCCACCCGCACCCCGCCTCCATGCGCCGCATCCTCAACGAAGAGCTTACCGCGCATCCCGACTGCGCCTCATCCCTCCGGCAGGAGTGGGAACTCTCCCTCCCGGAAGCCGATTTTCAGCATCTCGTCCTCGAACCCACCCTCGCCGCCAAAATCCTCGTCGCCTCCTCCTTCACCAAATCCACCCTTGTTGCAAACGGCATTCCCGACGAGCGCGTCGACGTCATTCCCTATGGCGTCGACACTACTCGCTTTCATCCCGCGCCCGCACTCCGCGCCGCTCCCGGCTCCCCGCTCCGCCTCCTCTTCGTAGGCCGCATCAATCAGCGCAAAGGCATCAAGTACCTTCTCGAAGCGCTTCGCCTGCTGAACGATTCAGACATCCATCTCACCGTCTGCGGCCGCGTCGTCGATGGCCTCGAACTCTTCAAGCCATTCGCCAACCGGATTACGATCCGCCCCGATGTCTCCGCGGCCGAGCTCGTCCGCGCCTACCAGGCCGCCGACCTCTTCGTCTTCCCCTCCGTCGCCGAAGGGTTCGGCCAGGTTCTCCTCGAAGCTCTCGCCAGCGGCCTGCCCATCCTCTCGACCACCCGCACCGCCGCCCCCGATCTCATCGACGAGGGTGTCCAGGGCTGGGTCGTCGAGCCGCGCCGCCCCGACCTTCTCGCCGAACGCATCGCCTGGGCCGCCACCCATCGCGTCGAACTAGCCGCCATGGGCCAAGCCGCCCGCCGGCGCGCCGAGCAATTTACATGGCAGCGATTTCGCGACGGTATCGTTGCGTCTGTGTCTATTTTTCTTGACAAGCAGAACGCAGCCTTTGTTGGCAAACAAAACGCCGCCCGGCACGGCCTGCAATCCAGGGAGGCTAGCCGTGTTTGAAGTCCTCCTGATTGCCGCCGCCCTGATCGCCGTCCTCGGCCTTATCGTCGCCCTCGACGGCAGCCGCGACCTCTTCCATCCCCTCGTCTTCATTGCGCCCATGATGATCTTCCTCTACGGTTACATGCCGTGGAAGCTCGACTCCGCCGGGGGCCTCGCCCAGTTCTTTGAACCGACCCAGCTCCTCTTCGTGCAGCGCCTTAACGTCCTCGGCATCCTTGCCTTCGTCGTGGCCTGCTGCGCCGCAGGTCTGCGCGTCCGCCGCCGGGCTGATCGCATCCCGCGGCATCTCTCTCCGATCGCCTGCCGCCGCCTGCTCATCGGCGGCATTCTCGCGGGCGGCGTCGGTCTTGTGTGCTGGTCGATCACCATCGTCAATGTCGGCGGGTTCGTCAACGCCTTCAGCGCGTCCTACGCCGGCGGGTGGGACGACAGCGGCTACGTCCGCGACGGCTCTCTCCTCATGCTCGTCGGCGTCCTGCTCTCCCTTACTTCGCTCGCGAAAGGTGGATCTCGCCTTCCCACCTTAATCACCGCCGCCATCTTCGGCCTTCCCTGGCTTACGCAGGCCCTGCTCACCGCACGTCGCGGCCCTACCTTCGCCATCTCCATCATCCTGCTGATGGGCTGGTATTTCAGCCGCGGCAAACGCCCACCCGTCATCGCCTTCGGTGGGCTGGGCCTGGCGCTCGGCTGGCTCGTGCTCTTCCTCGTCACCAACCGCTCCAGCATCTATCTCGGCTCCGACTTCGACGTAAAAACCGACGTCTCCTCCATCGTCGACAAGCCCGACACCGGCAACGAGTTCATCTACGGCTCCGGCACCATCCTCAACTCCCAGCGCCGCGACCACTACTTCTGGATGCGCCGCTATCTCGCCCAAATCCTCGTCCGTCCGATCCCCAGCGCCATCTGGCACGATAAATACGTCGACTTCGGCGTCCCCGAGCTGCTTGAAAACGGCGGCACCGGTTCGGGCTTCGCCGATACCCTCGGCTGGACCGGTGCCGTCGGCTCGGCCCCCGGCATCGTCGCCGATCTATGGATCGAGATGTGGTGGCTCTGCATCCCCTTCATGGCCCTGCTCGGCTGGACCTACGGCTTTGTCTGGCGGCGCGCCGTCACCCGCGGCGGAGCCTGGTCCAGCCAATACATCATCCTCTCCGCGCTCTCCATCTACCTTGTCATGCAGACCATGGAGGCTGTTATCTTTCGCACCCTCCTGCTCTCCATCCCCTGCTGGCTAAGCTGGCGCTGGGCCTTGCGCGCTCCCGCGGCTCTCGACACCTTTGAAGAAGACGCCCCTGAACCCTACCGCCTTCGCCGCCATGAGGTGGAACATGCCTGACGTCCCACCCGTGCCGAAGCCCTGCAAAGCCGCGGTCATCTGGATCGATTGGTACGCCTACCATGTCGCCCGCTTCCGGGGAATGCACGACAACCCCGCCCTTCAAGGCTTCGTGCAAGGCATTGAGCTCGTCGGCGGCATCGGCGTCCATCAAGGCCTCAAGTTTCGCGAAGACCTGCCCGCCGATCTTCCGATTGAAACCTTGATGCCCCACAGCAGCTGGCAGGATGCCGGTCAGCTCACCCTCGCCCGCAAGCTCTGGGCCGCCCTCACCCGTATCGACCCCGCCGTTGTCCTTATCCCCGGCTACTACACCCTTCCCGCGATCGCCGCCGCGCTCTGGGCTAAACTCCATCGCCGCGCCGGCGTCCTGATGACCGAGAGCACCGCGGAAGACCACGTCCGTAATAACTGGAAAGAAGCTTTCAAAAGTACCCTCATTCGTAACCTCTTCGACTGGGCCATCTGCGGTGGTGAAGCCCACCTTCGTTACCTCAAGCAACTGAGCTTTCCTGAAAATCGCATCGCTTTTTCCTATGACATTGTCGATAACTCCTTCTTCGCCAGCGAAGCCGCTACCCTGCGCCAGCTACAGAACTGGCCCTCCACGCTACCCGGCAACTACTTCCTCTACGTTGGCCGTTTATCGCCGGAAAAAAATATCGACGGTCTCCTGCGAGCCTATGCGGAGTATCGCCGCCAACGTGGTACCTGGTCCCTCGTTCTGGTAGGCGCCGGTCCTTCCGAAAAATCCCTGCGTACATTGGCTGAAAACTTAGGTATCGCACGAGACTTATATTTTGCCGGCATGAAGACCTATCGCGAACTCCCTATCTACTACAGCGCTGCAAGTTGCTTCATTCTTCCGAGTACCCGCGAACCCTGGGGCTTGGTCGTCAACGAAGCCATGGCGAGTGGCCTGCCGGTCATCGTCTCTCACCATTGCGGCTGCGCTCCATCGCTTGTCGATCATAACCGCAACGGCTTTATCTTCAACCCCACGGATACAAAATCATTCCTCGCGTCACTAACAGCCATAAGCTCTCTTTCTTCGCATCAACTTAGCGAATTTAGTAACCACTCTCGAAGCATCGTAAGTAACTACTCGCCACGAACCTTTGGTTCTGAAGTACAAAAAATTGTTGCCGCGACCCAACTATAAAGCGTCAACTTATAAAGACAAAAGAACACGCTGTTACTAATATTTTTGGACAGGAATCTGGATGTTGGCCGAAGGCACCCTAACTCGACGCGTAAAGGAGGAGACTATCGATTTATCTTCCACTCGCAACCTCGCCCGGGTACGGGCGCAACCCAGTCGCTGGCTCAACGTCGTCTCGCACCTCGACCCGCGCTATGGCGGCCTCAGCGCGGTTGTCCCTCAACTTGGCTCCATGGTCGCGAACACTGGCGGCTTCTCCATCGGCCTCGCCGCCTTCTGCGCCCCCAACGAGCTCTACGCTCCGCGCGAGCAGGACACCCTCGACCTCTCCTACTGGCCTACCGGTCGCGCTCAGTGGCTTCGCGACCCCACCCTCCGCGCCCGTTTCCGCGCCGAGATCGACCGCGCCTCCGGCATCCACATCCACGGCCTCTGGGAGCAGAGCACCGCCATCGCCGGCCACACCGCCCGCGCCCTTCGCAAGCCTTACATCCTCTCCGCGCACGGTATGCTCGAGCCTTGGGCGCTCTCCAATCGCCGTGTTAAGAAGCTCCTCTACTCCGCTCTTTTCGAGCGGGCCAACGTCGCCGGAGCCACCTGCCTCCACGCCCTCACCGCCGCCGAGGCCGCCGACTACCGCCGCTTCGGCGCGCGAGGCCCTATCGCCGTCATTCCCAACGGCGTCCACATCCCCGCTGCCATTACTCCAGAAGCCTTCTTCTCCCAATTTCCCACCCTGCGCGGCAAACGCATCGTTCTCTTCCTTGGCCGCATTCATTACAAAAAAGGCCTCGACATCCTCATCGAATCCTGGGCAGCTGTCGCCGGACAACACCGCGACGCCCACCTCGTCATCGCCGGACCCGACTTCGAAGGCACACGCGCACCCCTCGAAAGCCGGGTCGCCGAACTCAACCTCGGCTCGAGCGTCACCTTTCCAGGCATGCTCCGCAGCGAGCTCAAGTGGAGTGCCCTCGCAGCCGCCGAGGCCTTCGTCCTTCCTTCCTACTCCGAAGGACTCAGCGTCTCCGTCCTCGAAGCCATGGGCACCGGTCTGCCCGTCATCGTCACCGAGCAGTGCAACCTCCCCGAAGTTAAACAGCTTGAAGCAGGCTGGTTGATTCAATCCAACACCGCCGCCCTCACGTATGCCCTACAAGAGATGTTACGCAACTCTCCCACGATGAATTGGGCCATCGGCGATCATGGCCGTAGCTTTGTGGCCGAGCGTTATACCTGGCCTATCGTAGGCGAGCAGATGGCAGACCTCTACCGCTGGGTGCAAGGCGGTCCGCTACCCAGCAACATCGACTTGAGAACGCAGCCCTGATGCCGACCCCCATCCATCTCGACCGCTACGACAATGCCTGGTATCGTCCCGGTCGTTCCTCCGCTTGGCGAGCCGCATGGTTTTTCCTCGGCGCGCCCCTCGTGCGCGCCAACTGGCACCCTTCCTCGGGCGTTCGCGTTTACCTCCTTCGTCTCTTCGGAGCGCATATCGGCCGGGGCGTCGTCATCAAGCCCGGCGTCGTCGTAAAATACCCTTGGCACCTCGTCGTCGGCGATCACTGCTGGCTCGGCGAAGCCTGTTGGATTGACAATCTCACCACCGTCCGTCTCGGCAGCCACGTCTGCATCTCGCAGGGCGCATACCTCTGCACCGGCAATCATGACTGGTCCGACCCCACCTTCGGCCTCATGGTCGCCCCCATTCAGCTCAATGACGGTGCATGGGCCGGGGCTAAATGCATCCTCGCCCCCGGCACCGTCCTCGGCACCGGAGCCATCGCCGGAGCGGGCAGCGTCGTCTCCGGCATCATCCCCGACTTCGAAATCCACGCCGGCAACCCCGCCGTCTTCGTCAAGCGCCGCGTTATCCGCAAGACCGAAGCTCCTTCCCTCAACCTGCAGGCAGAGGAGGCTCGATGAAAATCCTCCTCCTCAACCAGTTCTTCTGGCCCGATGCCGCCGCCACCAGCCAGCTCCTTACTGATCTCGCCATCCACTTAGCCGAACAGGGCCACGAAGTCTCCGCCATCTGCGCCGGCTCCAGCTACGCCGTGGAGGTCGGGACCGTCGCTCCCCCGGTTACCATCTATCGCACCCCCGCCATGCCCTTCAAGCGCGGCATCGCCGGACGGATTCTCTCCTACGCCTCCTTCTATCTCGGAGCCGCCTGGCGCGTCCTCACCCTTCCAAGCCAGGACGTCGTGCTGACCCTTACCACGCCCCCGCTGCTTTCGCTCATCGGCACCATGACGCAATTTTTCCGCGGATCGCGCCATTACATCTGGGAAATGGACGTGTACCCTGACGTGGCAACGGATCTCGGCACCTTCAAGGCGGGCGGCCTCCTCGACTGCCTGGTCGGGGCGCTTGCCGACTTTACCCGCCGCCGCGCCGATGGCATCATCGCCCTCGGTGAATGCATGAAAGACCGCCTCGTCTCCCGAGGACTCAATCCCGCCACCATCCACGTCGCCGACAACTGGGCCGACTCGCAGGCCATTCAGCCCCTTCCCCGCCCCGGCGATCCCAGCCGGCTCGTCCTCCTCTACTCCGGCAATCTCGGCCTCGCCCACGATGTCGACACTCTTGCTCACGCCATGCTCGCCCTTCGCGATGACCCACGCTTCCGCTTCGTCTTCGTAGGATCCGGCGGCCGCACTCCTGAACTCAAATCCTTCTGCGGCACCCACGCCCTTTCTGCGGTCGAGTTCCGCCCCTACGCCCAGCGCTCCTCCCTCTCCGAAAGCCTCGCCGCTGGAGACATCGGCCTCGTCACCCAGCGCGACGCCTGCTGCGGCTCCGTCGTCCCCAGCAAGGTCTATGGCCTGCTTGCCGCCGGTCGACCGGTTCTGTTCATCGGTCCCCGTGCCGCCACCCCGGCCCGTATCGTCGAGCGCTTCGGCTGCGGCTGGCAGATCGACTGCGGCGACACCCCCGCCCTCACCTCACTTCTGCTGTTCCTGGCCAACCACCCGCAAGAGGTGGTCCGCGCATCCCGCAATGCCAGGCGGGCCCTGCTCCACCATTACGACCGCCCTCTTGGGGTCGCTCGCATACGGCATGTACTCGAAGCCCTGCCCGGTGCCTCTCGCCCCTCTTCTGCCACGCACGAACGAGCAGACATCTTCCATGAAGCCGAACGCCCTTCTCATCTGGTCGCGCGCTAAATGAACCAGGCCCGGAACGACGGAGACGGATTATGAATGCTGTTGTAGTTGTTGGAATTATCGCCTTTCTTCTTTGCCTCGCGACGACCCCGCTCGTCCGCGACCTCTTTCTCAAGTACGACATCGTCGATCACCCCGACGACGACCGCAAGTTCCACCTCAAACCCATTCCCCGCGTCGGCGGCATTGCCATCGTCTTCTCCTACGCCGCCGCCCTCGGCATCATGCTCCTGCTCGCCCCGCGCGGAGCCGCCATCAACATCCAGCATGGCAAGCTCTTCCTCTCCCTCCTCCCCGCCGCCGGTCTGGTCTTCCTCATCGGCCTGCTTGACGATCTGATCGGCCTCAAGCCGAAGCAGAAGCTGGCTGGTCAACTCGCCGCCGCCTGCCTCGCCGTCGCTCTCGGCGCGCGGATGTCCATTCTCCACAATGTCCCGCACTCCACCTGGATCACCATTCCTCTCAGCGTCTTCTGGCTGATCGGTTGCTCGAACGCTGTCAACCTGATCGACGGCCTCGACGGTCTCGCCTCGGGCGTCGGCCTCTTTGCCACCATCACCACCCTCCTCGCCGCCCTTGCCACCGGCAACATCGGCCTCGCCATGGCAACCGTCCCGCTCGTCGGCTGTCTTCTCGCCTTTCTTAAGTACAACTTTTCGCCCGCCTCCGTCTTCCTTGGCGACTGCGGCTCGCTCACCATCGGCTTCATGCTTGGTTGTTTCGCCCTCGTCTGGAGTGAGCATACCGGCACCTTGCTCGGCATGGCCGCTCCGCTCATGGCCCTCGCCCTGCCCCTTATCGATGTATCCCTCTCCATCGGCCGCCGCTGGATGCGCAACGCTCCCATCTTCCAGGGCGATCGCGGGCACATCCATCACATGGTGCTCGCGCGCGGTTTCAAGCCCCATGTCGCGACCCTGATCCTCTATGCCGTCAGCGCCACCGCCGCCGCCCTTGCCCTGCTCCAGAGCTTCAGCCACCATCAGGCGCGCGCCTTGGTCCTGCTGATCTTCTGCGCGCTCGTCTGGGCGGGCATCAACTATCTTGGCTACAGCGAGCTTTCCGCCGCTCGCCGCACGCTGTCCCACAAAACGGTCTTCCGCGTTCTTAAGGAAGAGATCTATCTTAAAGATCTTGAACGCTCCCTCACCAAGGCTCAAACGATCGACGATATCTGGAAGGTCGTCCGCAAGACCTGTGAAGATATGTGCTTCGCCTCCGTCCAGTTTCTCTTCGCCGGCCAACCGTTCGAGGCCACCTTCGAGACGGGCCCCGGCACAGCCTGCGACGGTACTGTCTCCGAACCCTCATGGACCATGACCCTCGTCGTAGGCCGCAATGGTCACCTCACCCTTACCCGTACCGATGAGGCTGCCCCGCCACGCTTGATGGTCAGCGTCCTCGGCATTCTCCAGGACTCGCTCCGCACCAAGCACCTCACCACGTCCCTCACGCCGGTGCCCACCCCTACCGGAGTTGAAGTGGAAGACCGCGTCTCCCAGGTGGCATGATCTCCCGACCGATCGTGTCTATGCGCCAGTCTGTTGATGATCCTCAGGCCACGCCGGCTGATCTTACGGCGACAATCGGGGACAGCTATACTAGCTCGTAAGCAATCGCTGATGCCCTTCTACCGCACGGCATCCGCGGAAGCCGACAGCAGATGCGCGTACACGATAAACCGCTTGGGTGCCGCCCCCACGTAGTCGAACGGATAACACGTCACGAGCGTCATCGACGGACGATCCTGAATGTCGAGTACCCTTACCTGCTCGGGCGTCACGATCTCCGTGGAGTCCACCTCGTAGTGATACGTGCCGCTGCCATCCGTCACATCGATCCGCATCCCTAAAGCGATGCGCCGCAATGGCCGGAAATAGGTATCGCGATGTCCCGCCAGTCCCATCGTGCCCAGTCCCCCCGGCATCGCCGTCCCTTGGATATGCCCGACTCCACGCAACAGGCTGTTCGGCTCAAAGTCCGACATGACCGGAACCGACAGCGAAAGCGCCGGAATCTCTAGCCAGCCCATCACGGCTGCCATCGGCGGTCTCTGTTCCGGAACAGCCTCATCCTGAACTATGGAATACGAAGCCGCGCGCGCCACCCGCGCTTCTATCGATACAAAGCCCAGATATCCGGCACACAAAGCTCCAAAGATCCACAGCAGAAGCTCTACGCGCCGGACACCGCTTCGATAAAACCTGGCCATTGACTAGCCCTGACGAGACGCCAACCGCAGCCCAGTCGCGCCACATAATGCAAGCACGCCGAAGAGCGCAATCAGCGGCAGGGAGCTTCCCGTATGCGGCAGCCGCGCGATGACCGGCTTCGGCTTACGCGTCACACTCGCCACCTGATCGTCGCCCGTCGATGAGGCCGCCTTATAACGCTCCGCCTTGATCGCCGGAGCCGCGTCGCTCGGTCCAACCTTCGTCGATGACAGCGTCCAAAGGGTTACAACCTCCATATCGTCCTTCGACAAACCCTTCTCCGTCGGAACCCGCCCTTCCGATGCCGGATCGATCGCGACTACCTTCGTCCCATTGGCCTTCGCAAGGGTTACCGCCTCTGCCTTTGGATAGACGAACTCCACCGTCTTTCCGTTGGGAAAGCTGAAGCCGCGCGCCGCCGAGCCGCCATCAGGCCCCGAGTCGAACGCAATGATGCCCGCTCCGCTAGACTTCGCCAGATCGCTATTCGGCAGCCCGATGAAGGTTGAGTGCGTCCCGGCCGAAGGTCCGTCGATCCGCACAATTAAACGATCGGCTAAATGATCCACCACGCGAATGGAATATGCTCCCGGCTGTAACGTCATGCCAGGAACCGTAGTCTGCTGCGAGACGCTAAACTTTGTCGATTTGGCATCGGCGCCGGGCTCCACAGGGGCCGCGACTGCATGGACGGAAGCGGCAGTCATCGCCGCCACGCATAAGTAAGATGAAACGCGCATCGGTAGTCTCCTTGGTCGAGCTAAGAATGGTCTTTGAGAGAAGATGAGTCATACCAAGAGACGCCCGGAATGGAAGATTGGATTTACGGCAGTACCAACAAAGATGGTCACATAAGGCAACTTTGTGGTAAGCAAACTTTAGTTTTCGTCAGCAGTAACCGCCCTCTGAGTACGTAACGGTCGGCAACCGCCTCCTACAAAATGAACGATCTCCAGGCGATCGCTCTCGTGCAGCGCACGACTGCTCCAAAGCTCACGCGAGACGATAGCGCCGTTCAGTTCCACCGCCACGCGATCGCTCTTCAAGGTAAGCGCCACCAGCAAGCTCGAGAGCGAAGCCCCTTGCTCCAGCTCGCCAAAATCGCGCTCTACGCCGTTCAGAGTCAGTCTCAACGCCATGCAGCAAGCCTAGCAGGATCGCCTAAGCCTTGCGTCCGACAGGCGCGCTTATCGCACCCACGTGCAACGTCTCCGCTAGCCACGTCTTCACCCGCTGTCGCAGCGGCACCACTTCGGCGCATGTCGCGAACAGCTCTCGGCTGCAACGCGAGAGAATGTGGATCGCCTCCGCGTCCGCCTTCGTATTCGGCTCGCGGTAGACAAACATGCGCGTATCCACCAGATACTCGAGCGCATGGCCAAGCACCTCCAGCGCCTGCCCCTGCTGACGATCCGGCCGGCGATGCACCAGTCGCGCGCGTTCCTTCGTATGCGGCAGCGGCAAGGCCACCACTTTATTGCTGCTGACGCGAGTAGGACTTGGAACAAGGAAGGGAGTAGGCATCGGGGAAGCGGACATAAAAGAACCTCCGTCCATTCCCTTATCGGTACACCCCAAAAAATCTTTACAACCTAAAGCTATTCTTTTCCACCGATCTCACGCACTGGCCACAAATGGTTCAGCGGACCACGCCCGCCACCCAACGGAACCGCCCGCCGCATCGCCTCGGCCACATAACTCTTTGCCGCAACCGTCGCCTCCGCGGTCGTCTTCCCCATCACCAGCCCGCTCAACAGCGCGCTCGAGAACGCACATCCCGTGCCATGGGTTGAACGCGTCTCGACCCGCTCTCCACGGATCCATACCTCCCGTCCATCGGCCTCAACCAGCAGATCATCAGGCCTCTCCAGATGTCCGCCCGTTGCCAAGACCGCCAATCCGGGATGCGTCGCCCTCAGCCGTCGAGCCGCTATCAGCATCTCCTCCGCGTTCCGCACCGGCATTCCGGTCAACACGCTCAACTCCTCCAGGTTCGGCGTGACGACATTCACCAGCGGCAACAATCGTTCGCGCAGCAACGCCACGCCCGCGCCCGCGAGCAGCTCCCGCCCCGAACTCGACCGGATCACCGGATCGAGCACCACCGGCACGCCGCGCCATACCGCCAGGAAATCCGCCACCACCTCTACGATCTCCATCGTCGCCGGCATCCCGATCTTGATCCCGGCGGGCGGTAGGTCGGCGCAAAGACAATCGAGCGTCGCCCGCACCACCTCTGCATTCACCGCATGTATCTCCGCCACCCCCAGCGTCGATTGCACCGTCAGCGCCGTAATGCACGACGTGCCGAACAGCCCATGGGCCGCAAACACCATCAGGTCCGCCGTCACCCCCGCGCCCGACGAAGGATCGAACCCGGCGATCGTCAACACAGCACACATGGTCAAAGGATATAGTCCCGCCAACGCACCCACTGCTTCGAATGATCCTCGCCGCCGCGGTGAGCGTCTAATGTAGATAAATGGAGCCGCCGCAATGCCGAACTACAACATGAACGTCTTCCCCACCACCATCGATGTTCCCCGCGAGGAGACAGCTTCCCTGCTTTCAAAGGTCCTTGCCATCACGTCGCTGGGTTTCCTCATCACCGCCGCCGGCGTCTACACCGCCCCCACCTGGAGCACACTGCCTGGCCTGATCGCAGTCTTCATCCTGATCTTCACCATCGGCGGTGCCCGCCGCGCCAACCCTACGCTTGCCCTCGGACTCTTTCTCACCCTCACCTACTTTATGGGCTGGGAGATCGGCCCGCTCATCCATCGCTATATGCAGACCGTCGGCTTACCGGTCGTCTTCAACGCCGCCGCCACCACCGGCCTTGGCATGGGTGCGCTCGGTTCCATCGCGTATCTGTTCCAGATCAACTATCGCCGCGTCACAGGCATCGCCACCGCCGCGCTGCTCGTTCTGATTCTTGCGGGTATTGCTAGCATGTTCCTGCACTTCCTCACGCCCGACACCTACTCCTGGCTGACACTCGGCATCTTCAGCCTGCTCACTGTTGGAGACTTTGCCCGCATCCGCAACGGCGGCGACGGCCAGTCCGCCACCTCGCTCTCCCTTTCCATCTATCTCGACGCGATCAATATCTTTCTCGCCGTGCTCCAACTCCTCAGTGGACGCCGCCGCAACTAGAACGCCCTCTAAACTAGGTCCATGCCTACGCCGCAAGACCAACTTATCGTCGCCCTCGATTTCCCTTCCACCGAAAAGGCGGGCGCTTTCCTTCGTGAGATCGACGGCTCCCTCACCTGGCTCAAGGTCGGCATGGAACTCTACTACGCCGAAGGCAACGCCCTCATCGCCGAACTCCGCGCCCTCGATTACAAAGTCTTCCTCGACCTAAAACTCCACGACATCCCCAACACCGCCGCCGCAGCCGTCCGGTCAGCCGCCGCAACCGGAGCCGCTCTCCTCACGATCCACGCCGCCGGTGGCCCCGCCATGATGGAGGCCGCCGCCAACGCCGCCGCCC
>CAXTRY010000068.1:0-14490 GCA_964246805.1 uncultured Acidobacteriaceae bacterium | reverse complement strand
CCCTTCGCCTGGGGCCGCACCCCCCACCAAGCCGCCCACAACGCCGTCGTCCTTGAAGCCGTCGCCAAAATGGCCTACAAAACCCTGACCCTCACTCCCAACCACTCCGGCGTCAGCCAGTCTCTCCTCGACCGCCACTACTTCCGCAAACACGGCGCATCCGCCACGTATGGCCAGGCCGCAAGCTAGACGCTAAACCATGCGCCGGGCGATCTCGTCATCCAGGATTTCGCGCACGGTTAGCGGCACGATCTCGCGGCCGGTCTGCTGGCGAAACCGCCGAATCTCCTTCAACGCGTCGTCTGTGTAGTCGAAGGAGACGAAGAAACCCTTCATCCGATCGGAGCGGATCATCGCCGCCTCAAAGAGGTCGATGTCCTGCCGCCCGGCCTTTTCTTTCTGCTTCACCTGCACGGGGAACCAGACATCCATAAAATCCAGTGTCCCTTCCTTCACCTCCGGGATCGTCGAGACGGGAAAAATCTTTCCATCCAACCCCATGTCCCCAACCTGCACTTTGTTCGGAAGACCGCCCAGCGCAATCACTGCCCAGTTCTCGAACTCGAACGGTGGCATCCTGCGCAGCATCGCTTCGGTCTGCGGCAGGTCGCGCACCACAAAGCCGCGCCCGGTTAGCCACAGTTTCTCGTTCTCCGGCAGCTTGGCCGCGTCGCGCAGACGCTTGGCCATCACGCGACAGGCGGTCGGCGAAATGTCGATCCCGACCCATTGGCGGCGCAACTTCTGCGCGGCTACCAGAGCGGTGCCGCAGCCGCAAAACGCATCGAGCACAATGTCGTTCGGCTTGGAAGAAAGTTCGATAATCCGTTCCAACAACTTCAGCGGCTTTTGCGTCGGATATCCGAGACGCTCCACGTCGTGACTTTGGACTGGCTTGATATCGTCCCAGACATCGCCGATCGGCACACCCTTGCCCTGGTCCAGGTACCGCTTGAAAGCGGGAACGCCGCCTGGTTTCGTCTGGACCACTAAACCTTGTTCGTAAAGCTCCTGCATCCGCTCCTGACTGTAACGCCAGTAACGCGCAATTCCCAGTAATTCATACGTGGGATTGCCTTTGGACGGCGACGCGCCGCCGGGCGCGCTCAGGTTATCCAACCGGTAACGCCTGCCGGTCTCCGGCTCGACATACTTATAGAAATCCCGTAAGTATTCTTCACTATAAGGCTTATAAAGATGCTTGAACTGGTAATTGCTACTCCCGCCGCAGTACAGAAACAACGTATCGTGGACCCGGCCAAGGTGCTTGGACCCTTGCTTGGCATCGTTATGCGCCGACTGTCGTTTCCAGATGATCTCGTTGATGAAGTTGTTTTCACCGAAGATGTGATCGAGCATCACCTTCACATAATGCGAAGCGTGCCAGTCGCAGTGATAATAGAACGAGCCGGTCTTCTTGAGGACACGCCGGATTTCAGCGCATCGAGGCCTCATATAGTCGATATAGGCGTTGGTCGACTCATGCCGGTCCTCAAACGAGCGCACCTCCTTCCGCTCGCCCCAGAAAACTTCGTAATTGCGGTTTGAATTGAACGGTGGATCGATATAGCAGAGGTCGATGGACTCGCTCGGCAGCTGCCGCAGTTGGTCGAGGCAGTCGCCGCAGAAGACGATGCGCGTATCGACAAGAGAGGACGGACGATCCATGAAGCTCGATCATACCAAGCCGCCGTCGTCGCCACGCGGCACAAGATTCGGCGCATAACTGCTCCCGGGATCGACCCGCGCGTTCGGCAAACTGCTTGTCAAGCTGCATAAAGCGGACGATCGCATACAACTCTCTCATTCTAAATGGAATATATACCTAAATAAAAGTGTTTAGGAGTTATGCTCCATCGTCTATGATTAAAACAGAAGCAGTGAATGCACCTTGTAGACAACGTAAAAGCATGAGGCGGTCGCCTATGTACAAGCTCCTATCTCTTTCATTCTAAAAATGTTATCAATAACCTCTTTAGAATGAACAGTTATCGGCATGTCACTCTGTAAGTCTTTTGTTTTGTTAGATCATATCGATTTTTCGGATTATTGTTGCGCGACATTGATCGATTGCAATCTGAAGTCCGAAGCATGATTGCTGCTAGGCTTTACTCATGAAGTTCGGCGTCCTTGTCTTCCCTGGCTCCAATTGCGACCACGACACGTTTCATGTCGTGGAGACGCTGCTCCGGCAGCCGGTGAGCTTTTTGTGGCATGCCTCGCGCGATCTCGAAGGCTGCGACGCCATCCTGGTTCCGGGCGGCTTCGCCTATGGGGATTACCTGCGCACGGGGGCCATCGCGAGCTTTGCGCCGATCATGGACTCGGTGAAAAGGTTTGCGGCGGGCGGCGGGTTGGTGCTGGGGATCTGCAATGGCTTTCAGATCCTCTGCGAATCCGGCCTGCTGCCCGGCGCGCTAATGCGGAATGCCAGCCAACGCTATATCTGTAGGCAGGTCCATCTGCGCGCCGAGACCGCCGATTCGCCCTTCGCCCACGGCATCGCGCGTGGCGAGATCCTCCACATGCCGATCGGCCATATGGAGGGCAACTACTTCTGTGACGATGCGACATTGAGCGCGCTGCGCGATCAGGACCGCATCGCCTTCCGCTACGCCACACCCGCCGGCGAGATCACCCCAGCCGCCAACCCGAACGGCTCGCTCGCGAACATAGCCGGCATCCTCTCTGAAGGCCGCAACGTGCTCGGCATGATGCCGCACCCCGACCGGTCGAGCGAGGCCCTTCTCGGCTCCGCCGACGGCCTCCGCATTTTCCAAAGCATGGCCGCCGCGCAAAGCATGGCCGCCGCGCTCCAGACCGCCTAGGCAAGTGCTACGCTAAGGCTGCATGATCGACCTGCATCATCACCTGCTCCCCGGTTTGGACGACGGCTCGAAGACGATGGAACACTCCGTCGCCATGGCGCGTCTCGCCGCCGAAGACGGCATTACCCACGTCGTCTGCACACCGCACGCAAACGGGCAGTACACCTTCGATCCCACCGTCAACCAGGCCAAAATGGAGGAGTTACGCGGCCTCATCGCGGCGGAGGGCATTCCGCTGACACTTGGCCTGGGCTGCGACTTTCACCTCTCCTACGACAACATCCAGGACGCGAAAGAGCATCCGGCGCGCTACAGCATCAACGGCCTCTCTTACGTGCTCGTCGAGATTCCGGACTATGGGCTGCCGCGCGGCCTCACGGAGATCTTCTACGAGCTCCAGCTCACTGGCCTGACCCCGATTCTGACTCACCCCGAACGCAACCCAACGCTGCAGGCCGACCCAAGCCGCCTCGAAGAGTGGCTGCGCGGCGGGGTGCTGATCCAGGTCACCGGAGACTCCGTGCGGGGGAGCATGGGCAAGCAAGCAGAGCGTATGGCGCACAAGCTGCTCGCCGATCGTTGGGTCCATTTCCTCGCCACCGACGCGCACAACACCACGTCGCGGCCGCCGCGCTTGAGCGAAGCGCGCGCGATCGTAACCAAGAAGTATGGGCCGGAGTATGCCGGGTTGCTGACGGCCATCAACCCCCAAGCCGTCTTCGAGGGCAAGCCGTTGCCGGAGCAGGAAGAGCCGCGCGGCCTCTACGAGGACCGCGAGCAGAAAGGCTGGTTCGGCAACCTGGTGAGCAAACTCACGGAACGGTAATCGCGTTTACGGCATGCGGTGCATAAACTTGTTCCGTTCAGCCATTGCTTCCGAGAATGCGACTTATCGGTACCGATCCGTTTCGGCTCCGCTGTAGGGCCTTCGGCTTAGTGGAGGCTGACCCGAGCGCCACCTAGACCCGCGCTGGCGGGTCTAGCCTAACGCGTGATTCGCTTCCGTTTCAAGCTCCTCGATCCGTCTTGGCACCCGTGTGCGCACCCAGTTGAGCAGGGCAGAGACCCTTGCGAGGCGGTGGTCGCGCGCGGTGATCGCAAAGACAAGGGCGGGTGACCCCTCCCATTCGGGTAGTACCCTGACCAGGCGAGATGTTGAAGACAGACTCGCCAGGTGAACCGGAAGCATGGCAATGCCGAGACTATTTCCGGCTGCCTGGGCTGCGTTGGCGAGGCATGTTGTGGCGCACACACCATCGACGGACACACGTTCGCGCTTCGTTCCACTGCGCAGATCCCAGTAGATCTCAGGCTTGTCTTGCAGATGCCGGACGCACCGGTGCTGCGACAGGTCTTTCGGCGAGGCTGGCTCGCCTCTGTGTGCCAGGTACTCCCCGGATGCAAACAGCAGCCGCGGAAAAGAGCCGATGCGATGGAGTATCGAGGAAGAACCGGGAAGTGGTTTTTGATGCACGATGACGAACGCAATGTCCAGTTGATCTCCGGCCATCTCCGGTTGACCCTGTGTCGCTACAAGACTTAGCTTGATTCCTTCGTGCTCGCGACAGAACTGCGCCAGTATGGGACCCAACACCGTGATGGACAGGTCGACGGGCGCTCCGATGCGAAGGTGGCCTGAAACTTCGCGGGAGTCCCGGGTCAGCTCGCCCTTCAGATTTGCGGCTTCCTGGAGCAGGTGCTCGGCTCGAGCAAGCACCTGTCTACCTTGTTCTGTAAGAGCAACGCTCCGCGTGGAGCGTAGCACCAGCACAAAGCCCAACTCGCTCTCGAGCGACTGGATGCGTCGACTAAGCGACGAGGGACTGATCCCGAGTAACGTCGCAGCCCGGCTGAAGTTCCGCGCTTCTGCCAATTGCACGAACGATTTGATGCACTCCAACAATCTCACTTAGCTCACCCATTGCTGCGCGCTGCGCAACGATCCCGTGCGCTGTTCGCAACAATTTTTACTCTACAACACGAATCATATGGTTGCGGACAGATCGGGGAGCCGCGATCGAAAATTCCGAAGTATACCGAGGTGGATGATGACTGAGATCTCACGTGTTTTGGCGGTAGGAGCCGCTGGCGAGTTTGCGGGGTTGGTGGTGCCCGAACTTTCCAGGCGCGGCGTGAAGGTGCGAGGGCTCGTAGCCAAGGCTGATAAGGAAGCCGCAGTACGTGCCCAGGGTGCGGCGGAGATCGCTGTAGGGGACCTCAGGAACGCCGACCAAGTTGCCGCAGCCCTCGCGGGGATGGATGCGGCCTTCTACATCGCTCCTTTTGCGCTTGAGGAGGAGGCAGAGGTTGGCAAGCGGTTTATCCAGTTGGCAAAGGCGGCCGGTGTTCGCAGAATCGTGTTTTCGTCGGTGATCAACCCCAGCATCGTTGAGCTGAAAAACCATGCCGTCAAGTTGCCGGTCGAGGGAGCGCTGATCGAGTCCGGTCTTGAATACACGATCCTGAACCCTGCGGTGTTCTTCCAAAATATCGCTCCGGGCTGGAAGAAAGCTCAGGAGACCGGAAAGCATGTGGAACTCTGGTCCAACGACATGCGGTTCAGCCGGGTAGATTATCGTGACGTGGCCGAAGTCGCAGCTGTCGCTCTGACCGAAGATCGCCTGCTTTACGGCACGTTCCAGTTATGTGGGGAAGGTATCCTGAATGGTTACGAGCTTGCCGCGCTCATGAGTGAGGTGCTGGGCCGTCCGGTCACGGCAGAGCAGGGACCACTGCCGCCGAGCGGCAAGGTTCCAGATCAACTGATCGAGATGATGCGCTGGTACGACCAGCACTCCCTGTTGGGCAATCCGCTTACACTGCGCGCCATTCTTGATCGGCCGGCGAGAAGCTTGCGTGACTACCTCGCTGAACTCCTGGAGCGCTGATCGCCGTGATTGGTTCTGGCAGATACGGCAGCTTTGAGGTCAGCGCACTTACGCGACGGCTTCTCTGACAGACGGTTGTCCTCTAACGAATTTTTTATCCTTTAGGGGGTGTTTCAATGGCAAGCAAAGATCATTCAGAGTTGATTGCGGCACTGCGTCAACGCGTATCCGGCTCGGTCGTTTCTCCCGCGGACGGAGACTACGACAGGCTGCGTCAACCGTGGCTGGAAATAGTCGATCAGCGCCCCGTCGCGATCGTGAATGCGGTGTCCGTCGAAGACATCTCCGCTACAGTTCGGTTTGCAACGGAACAAGGCCTGCCCCTGGGCGTGCAGAACACCGGGCACGGAATCACGCGAGCGTGCGATGGTGGAATCCTGCTGCGTCTCGCGGAGATGAAAGAAATCGTTGTCGACGTTTCGAACAGGACTGCGACCATAGGGCCGGGTGTCAACTCGGGGGAACTGCTAAGCAGAACGGAGGAGCATGGCCTTGTCTTTCCGTCCGGACAGGTCTCGAACGTGGGCGTCATCGGATACACGCTGGGCGGTGGTCTCGGCTGGCTGAGCCGGAAGCTTGGCGCAGCCTGCCGGTTTGTACGTTCCGCCACCGTAGTGCTGGCGGACGGCTCCGTGGTGCAAGCAAATGAGGGGATGAACCCGGACCTTTTCTGGGCTCTGCGGGGCGGGGGCGGAAATTTCGGCGTAGTAGCGTCCATCACCGTCTCGCTCTTCCCGCTTCCCGAGGTGTTTGGTGGGATGATGTATTTCCGCATGAAAAACGCCCTTAGTGTTCTGGAATCTTTCCGAGAATGGACGAGCGATCTGGGTGTGGAGACCTGTGCGACACTGCGCTTGATGAAGTTGCCGCCCAAGCCGCGCTTTCTGCTCCATGGAATCACCGAGACATGCGCCATTACGCTCTGCCACGGAGACGTTTCAACAGCTAGGCGGGTACGTCAGCAACTGCTGGCGTTCGGGGAGCCGGTGATTGACGACCTGAAGGTACGCTCATACCGCGAGATGGCGCAATATGATGAGGCCTCCAATCGGGATGGATCCGCGACGATCAGCCACGTCGAATGCCTGCTTAAATTGAGCTCCGACTTCTCACAAAAGCTGCTCCAGACAAGTACGGAAAAGATGCCGACGATTATGCAGTTTGAAGTGCAGCAGCTAGGCGGCAGATTCGGGGACGACGACCCGGCTCTTGCGTTCCAACCCCCGCAGGCGCCCTTCCTCTTGCACTTTGTCTCGCCAGCGATGAGCAACAGTCTTCCGGAGCTTGAGCTTGCGACGAGAGATTCGATCAACTCTCTGGGGCCAGTTTTTACGGGAGAATCGCTTTACAACTACCTGCGCGCCGACCAGCAAAGCCGAGTTCCCGCGGTGTTTGGCCCGGAGCGCTACGCGAGACTCCAGCAGGTAAAACGCCGGTACGATCCCGCCAATGTATTTCAACTGAACCTTAATATTCCTCCTGCTTCGCCGCGGCAGGATTTGTAATGCAAAGGGTGATGGGAGGAACGGGCTGTCTCCCCGCCGCCTCCCGTTAGACATCTTGATTCTTCCTAAGTACCGATAAACGCCATTATCGTCAGTTTTAGTTCGATCCAAGGGCCAGGATTAGACCCAAACTGCCAGATAACAGCCATCAGCGCATATTTCTACAGACCCAAACCGCCATCCACCGCCAGCAGCTGGCCGGTGATGAAGTGGGGGCTAGTGGCGAAGAAGAGCACCGCCGCCGCGACATCCGCCGCCGTCCCGTTGCGCTTCATCGGCGTCCTCGCGGCGAACTGCTCATATCCCGCGCCGACCTCACCCTGCACGATCATGCCGGGCGCGACGCAGTTTACGCTGATCTCCGGTGCCCACGCCTTCGCCATGGTCTGCGAGAGCATATGGAGCGCGGCCTTCGACGTGCAGTAATGCCCATGAGTCGGCCAGGCACGAATGCCGCCCAGCGAGCCGATATTGACGACCCGCCCCGACGCGGCTTTCAGATGTGGAAACGCGGCCTTCGCTACTAGGAAAGGAGCGCGCGTGTTGGTGACAAACATCGCATCCCATTGCGCCACGGTAATCTCTTCCAGCCGCGCGGATTCAAACGAACCTGCATTATTCACCAGAAGATCGATGCCGCCGAACTTCTCGACCACCGCCTCAACCATCCCGGTGATGCCATCCGGCGAATCAAGATCGCACCGCACGGCGATCGCGTTTACATCGAGCGCCGCCAGATCGCTTAGCGTAGCGCCTGCCTCATCCGCGGAGATCCGGTAGGTAATAGCTACATTCGCACCGGCTCGCGCCAAAGTAAGCGCGATCTCTCGCCCGATTCGCTTCGCTCCACCCGTCACCACCGCCGTCTTTGCCAGAAGCTGCCTTGCCATCCTGTCTACAGGCTCGGCGGCGAACCCGCCCCCGGCACAGCAACTGGAGTTGAGTTCTTGGCGGGCGGCGAGATCGGCGGTGTGGCTGGCGCGGTCGCACCAGCCGGAGGTGTGCCTGGAGTGATAGGCTTCTTCGGCTCCTGCACGCCTGGTTTACGCTCCTCCGTCGTGCCGGTGTAAGCCGAGACTTGCGCCTGCGGACGCACCATCGAGATTGCAATCTCCTTGGTGGGGCCTTCTATGACGTAATCCTCGCCAAAGGTCGCAAAGCCGCCGGCGATAACCTGCACCCGGACCTGGCTTCCGGTCGCGATTACGTCGATCGTTGCTTTACCATCCGGATCGGTCTTCACTTCGAGGTTGCCCTCGTCCTTGCCATCCTTGATGGGATGGAAGATAACGGCAGCATTCGAGATGGGCTTGCCGTTATAGCCTTTTACGACCGTCACCTCGACATGCGAGGTGACAAGCGGGGCCTTGTATTTGCGGCCATGCCGTCCGCCATCATCTTGTGCAACCGCCGTCAACATGAAGCTGCAACAAACGAAACTTGCCAGCCCTAATCTTTCCCTCAACGCCATATTCCTATTCTACGTCTAAACACCGCTGTATCGCCGAGACGACGATCTGCGCGACTTTCACTCAGGTTTCACACAGCGCAGTTGACAAGGCTCTTCTGGATGGCTTAACTTAGCAGTCGTAGGGCGAGAGTGCCAAACACTTCCGGCCCTGAAACAACTCGCGGCTATCTGAGGCCGCGCCTTTCAACTTGGCGAGTCACCACTCGCACAATCGTACTGAGGAGATGTAAAGCATGGCAACAGCATCGTTTACCCCGCTCCACGACCGCATTTTGGTCAAGCGCACCGAAGAGGGCGAAAGCATCCGTGGCGGCATCATCATCCCCGATTCCGCTAAAGAAAAGCCCCAGCAGGGCGAAGTGATCTCCGTCGGCAAAGGCAAGTCCAACGACGAAGGCAAGGTCTTCCCGCTTGACGTCAAGGCCGGCGACTCCATCCTGTTCGGCAAGTACTCGGGCACCGAGATCAAGCTCGACGGCGACGAATTCCTCATTATGCGCGAAGAAGAAGTCCTAGGCATCTTGAAGAAGTAGTGTTGCGCACGCCGTAAGCGCGCCTTACGCGCAAAACCTTTAAAGTACCGCAACAAATTTTATTAGGAGCAGCAAAATGGCAAAGCAGATTTTACACGGAGAAGATTCCCGCCAGGCGATCCTCCGCGGCGTCAACATTCTCGCCGACGCGGTCAAGGTGACCCTCGGTCCGAAGGGCCGCAATGTCGTTATCGAGAAGAAGTTCGGCTCGCCCACCATCACCAAGGATGGCGTCACCGTCGCCAAGGAGATCGAGCTCTCGAACGCGCTCGAGAACATGGGCGCGCAGATGGTCCGTGAAGTAGCCTCGAAGACCTCCGACGTGGCCGGCGACGGCACTACCACCGCTACCGTTCTCGCACAAGCGATCTACCGCGAAGGCGTCAAGACCGTTGCCGCCGGCGCGAACCCGATGGCGCTGAAGCGCGGCATCGACAAGGCCGTCGAGGCCATCATCGGCAAGCGCGATGAGCATGGCGTCTCGCAGGGTGGCGCACTCAGCACGTTCTCGAAGCCCGTCTCGGGCGACATGATCGCGCAGGTCGGCACCATCTCCGCCAACTCCGACGAGCAGATCGGCACCATCATCGCCGCCGCCATGAACAAGGTCGGCAAGGATGGCGTCATCACCGTCGAAGAGTCGCGCACCATGGAAACGCAGCTTGAGGTCGTCGAGGGCATGCAGTTCGACCGCGGCTATCTCTCGCCCTACTTCGTCACCGACGCCGAGCGCATGGAAGCCGCGCTTGAGAACCCTTACATCCTCATCTACGAGAAGAAAATCTCCTCGATGAAGGACCTACTGCCGTTGCTCGAGCAGATCGCTCGCACCGCCAAGCCCCTCATCATCATCGCCGAGGATGTGGATGGCGAAGCGCTTGCGACACTGGTCGTCAATAAGTTGCGCGGGACTTTAAATGTAGCCGCAGTTAAGGCCCCCGGCTTCGGCGACCGTCGCAAGGCGATGCTCCAGGACATTGCCATTCTCACCGGTGGTAAGGCCATTACCGAAGATCTCGGCATCAAGCTCGAAGGCGTCAAGATCGAAGACCTCGGCACCGCCAAGCGCGTCACCATCGATAAGGACAACACCACCATCGTCGATGGCGGCGGCAAGGATGACGATATCTCCGGTCGCGTGAAGGAGATTCGCGCCCAGGTCGATAAGACCACGTCCGACTACGATCGTGAGAAGCTCCAGGAGCGCCTCGCCAAGCTGGTTGGCGGCGTCGCCGTCATCAAGGTCGGCGCGGCTACCGAGACCGAGATGAAGGAAAAGAAGGCCCGCGTCGAGGATGCCATGCATGCCACGCGCGCGGCGGTCGAGGAAGGCATCGTCCCGGGCGGCGGCGTCGCTTTGGTCCGTTGCACCCCGGCTGTCGAGGCCGTCATCAAGAGCCTTGAAGGCGACGAGAAGATCGGTGCCTCGATCATCCGCCGCGCCATCGAAGAGCCCCTTCGCATGATCGTCTCGAACGCGGGCGAAGAGGGTGCGGTCGTCATCGGCAAGATCCACGAGTCCAAGGAAGCGAACTTCGGCTACAACGCCGGAACGGGCGCTTACGAGGATCTGGTCGCGGCCGGTGTCATCGATCCGACCAAGGTGACGCGCACCGCGTTGCAGAACGCGGCATCGATCGCCGGGCTAATGCTGACCACTGAAGCCATGATCTCCGACATTCCGGAGAAGAAGGAAGCGGGCGGCGGCGGCCACCAGCACGGCGGCGGCGGCATGGACGGCATGTACTAAACTATCGGTGGCAACAACAGAAAAGCCCCGGAGCGATCCGGGGCTTTCTTATGCGAAAAACTAGCTTTACAGCGAAGAACCCGACTCGGCGTTACCTACCTTCACCTGCTGAGGAATGCGTACTTTTAGATGCGGTACATTCGTTTTGGCTTTTACCTGCACTAAATCCTTACCCGAGGCAGGAAAGGCCGCCACGTAGGTTTCTGAAATATCGTGTTGGAATTGCTGTAGATAGGGCGCTAAAGAAACTGGATTGCCAATGCCCTCGTAGTAGGCCCGGCCGCCCGTGCCTTCCGCTACCTGTTGCAGGTAACTCTGACCGCTGAAACTCGCGCGCCCGCCACGAATGCCGGCATCGGCAAAGTAGATCGAGTACACGGCGACGCCTGCCCGCTGTGCATCCGTGATGGCCGCCTGCACATACGGGCTATCTTGATTCAGCGGGCTAGTGCTTCCGTTGTATGGATCGACACCGTTGGTGATCATCATCACAAATCGCGCCTTTGCTCCGGACCCGTCGCTGGAGCCTTCTCTAGGCCAGCGCTTTACAAAATCCGAGACACAGAAGTATGGGCTTGCGCTGATGCCCGGCGCGCCAAACGGGAGACGCAAAGCAGCTGCCGCGGAGGCGTGTTCCGTCGTAAAAGGGCTTGCCTGCTCGACACGGCCGTTGCTCATATAACCGATAAACACCTCTGTCCCGGCGGGAAGGCCGCTCACATAGGCCTTCAACGTGTTCAACTCGCGGCCTATCGATTCGCGCAGTCCATCGTCGATCAGCAGAGCGATCTGAGCACCCGCCGGAGCAACCACGTTCAGGCTGGTGGGCGGCTGTTTGCGGCCATTGATATCAAGCGTAATCTGATTGGCGGTAAGCGTCTGCGCATCTTTAGAATCCACGGTGACCAGCACCTGGGTAGGAGTGCCGCCCTCTTGCGCGTGGGTCATCATGGAGACGGAAAGTAAAGCGAGCGGAAATAACTTATGCATGGTATGTCCTTCAGCCGAATCGTTCTGGCTGTTAGACGCATATTCCGCCTAACTCGGTACGGAAACTCTATTGCAGCGTCGTCGCTGTCGCGGTGCCGTATAACAACCCATTGAAGAGGAACTTAAACGTGGCATGGGGCTGGCCGCGAAAGGTAACCTCCGGTCCGTAAAGCAGCACCTTGCCTTTACCCATCCTCGCCTCGGCGACCGCGATGCTATTGTTCAAGTATTGCTGTCCCCAGGCCCAGCCGCTATCGAGCAGATCGCCGCCGGCGTACCAGGCAATCGTCCGCACACCGCGTGTGGCGGCATCAGGGTCGGCGCGAAAGGCCGGGCTCCGATCAAAGAAGACATCGACCTTGGACGGCATTCCGTAAGCCACAGGGTTTGCCGTATCCACTTGCGTCCGCATCAGCGAGCCTGGGATGTAGAACCGATCCGGCGGCACATTGGCGCTTTTGCCCTTTACCACTTCGGTAACGGCGTTCTGCAAGGGCAGATGAAAGTACTCGTAGATGCTGGTTGAACTTCCTACCGCAAGCAACGTGCCGCCGTCTTCCACGAACTTCTGCAACCGAGGAACTGTCTTTTCCGCTGTAATCGTGCCAAGCCATGGCCGGAACTCGGCGGGGATCAGTTCCGGCGCGGGCTGGCGAGAACCTCCTCCCCCAAGACCGTCCCGGCCGGGAGCGGTGATCGCGCCGTCACTGAACAGAATGTCGTCGTACTTCGACTTTAGATCGCCCGCGTCCAGCGTCTGCGGGTAGATAACCGTGAACGGAAACTCGAACTGCTCCAGCAGCCAGCGCATCCAGCCTGACGGCATCAGGCCGCCGTACTGGTCGTAGAGCGCGATGCGTCCGGGGTGCAGCTGGAAAGCTTCGCCCGCGGGCCTCTTCGTCACGCCGACCGCATTGATCCCCAGCTGCTGCGCCGCCGTTTGCAGCAACTTCTGCGTTTCAGCGGAGTACGGAAGCCAGAGCGCGCCGGGTGCCATCTCTGCTCCATCGACGTTCGTCTTGGCCGCTAGCCAATAAATCGGCTGCCGCGCCTTCAACAATCTGTTCGTCAGCGTGAATGCATCGTTGTATTCGTGACTTACAAGGTAGCCAACCGGCTTTGCCGGACCGGTAATCGTTCCGGGTAGAGGCGAAGCCAGCTCCGTTGTGATCTTCGCAAAGGGTCCGCTGAACGGCTCCAACTCGCGGTCGAACTGCACGCCCATCTGAAAGGCCAGCGTCCATCCCGCCGCGTCGTAGGGCCGTACCGGTGGCCCGCCAGGATACGCGAGGTCGTTTGGATGGTCCTGCGGCTCGAAGAGATCGAGCACGTGAGGGCGGTACGCCTGTGCCGCCATCACCACATACGATCCCTTCGGGTACTGCTTGCCCGCGACCGTGAAATCCGCCGTCGCCCGCTCAATGGCGACGCCACTCTTCAGTAGCGCATTGACGAACTTCGTGGCCGTGGGAAAGTCAGGTTGATTGGCCGGCAAAATATAACCGCGCGGGTCACGCCTGGCTGGATCATGCAAGACCCGCTCATAGAGTTCCGGCGGCGCAGTCTTGGCGTTGTCGTAGAAGGAGGCCGCCTCGGGCTTTCCGGTCGGTTTGGCCTTGGCAGCCTCCGCTTCCAGGGCTTCAATGCGTTTCGGCGTCACCGTCCAGGAATCCTTACCGCCGCGCTCGATAGAGTTCTTCCCCATACGGTAGGTGTCATAAAGCAAATGCTCCCGTTCGCGCGACGCATAATCCAGGACCGCGCGATTGTTTGTCTGCTCATAATCGATCGATTGCCGGTAATGCCACGTCTGAGGCGCAATGGGATCGGGCAAATCATTCGTTGGGAGTTGGCGCGCCGGCACCAACGGCAACTGCATTGGCGTTGGACTGCCGATGATCTCCGTCAGCAAACCTGTCATATTGTGGAAGTAAGTCACCGTTCGCAGGCCGCCGTTGTACCAAGTGGAGTAGGTTGCCGTGCTGCGCATTCCGGAGCCCGGCTTCCCTTCTTCGACCAGCCGCTCGTGCATCGCCGTGCCGACCGCCTGAATCTTTAGAGGCATCAACGGATCGTAGTGATAGTTGAACGGATCGCGAAACGGCGGCATGAAGATGACCGTGCCCAATGGGCCTGTCTGATGGTGGTTGTACATGATCTGCGGATACCACTCGCGGAAGAGCACGCGGCTGATATTGGTCGTCTCCACCATATTGTTCATGTAGAAGTCGCGGTTGTTGTCGTGGCCGATGTACTTTTGCCACAGCCTCGGCGTTCCTCCGGCCGGTCCCTCGGTCACGCGCTTCTGGGGCACAGGCTCACGGTTGTACCAGTCGGCGACCAGGTCCATGCCATCGGGGTTATCCAATACGCTGAGCACGATGTCGTCGCGCAGGAACCGCATCGTCTCAGAGTCGGTTAGCGAGTTCAACTGGTAGACCGTCTCGATAATCTGCTGCGCCCCGACCGTCTCGCTCGCGTGAAGACCACCCTCGATCCACACCACCGCCACTCCCACCTCGCCC
>CAXTRY010000067.1:0-14639 GCA_964246805.1 uncultured Acidobacteriaceae bacterium | reverse complement strand
ACCAGCGCGCAAGCCGTCAGGAACCCCGCCAGTTCATCGCAGGCGAACAGCGCCTTATCCAGATGCGACTTCCGCGCCGCGCCGGAATAATCCGCATGGGCCAGGATCGCGTGGAGCACCGCCTCCGGCCAGCCCATCGCCCGCAGCGCGGCCACACCCACAAACGGGTGCTCATCGAGCGATGGATGCCGCTCGTAGTCCATATCGTGCAGCAGCCCCGCGCAGGCATACGGCTCGACGAACGCGTCGGCCTCCGCGCCGGTCAAGCCAATCCGCACAGCCTCCATCCGCCCATACGCCTCCGTGCAGATCGCGACCGCAAGCCCGTGCTTTCGCAAACTCTCACCCGCCGTCCACTCCTCCAGCAGCGCCCGCGCCTGTTCTCTCACAAACTGATCCGCCATCCGAACTCCCTCAAAAAGAACTATAGCCGCGCCGTTGCTCCTGCGTTTGTCATTCACGAAGAGAATTTGGGATTCCCGAAGAGAATATGGCGTTCCAGCGGCACTGTTAACTTTCCAGGTTCTCACTTGGGCATTCTTAGGCATTTACAGGAAGTCTTCTGCTTTTCGCTTGACGTACCGCGCTCGCCAGTGTCATTCTTGGCTCATCGCGTGAGCCGTTATCGGACGCGCGCTGAGGTCCTTGCTCTGGGTCCTCCCGCTACATACAACGATGGCAACCATGATGGCCTCAGTCGAACAGCGCGAGGTACTGCGCTGCGATAAGTGCAACTTGGTGCAATTCCGCACCTCCAGCGCCGCCTGCCGCCGCTGCCATAAGTCTCTGGTCATCGAGCAGGTCGCTCCCGAGCCTCCCGCACTTATCCTCGTCCCCTCGCCCCCCGCGCCTGAGAGTGGCCTTCAGGTCGCGACCGCCGTGCGCGATCTCCGCCGTGTCCGTAACCTCTCCCAGCGCCAGCTCGCCGCGCGCATGGGCGTCCCGCGCACTTATATTTCGAAGATTGAGAATGGTAAAGCTATGCCGACGCTTTCCTCGCTCGACCGCCTCGCCCGCGCCCTCCAAGTCGACATCTCCTGCCTGCTCCGCGACGCCAATAATCGTCACACGCAGGAGACGGCTGTCCTGATGACCGACCCATTCCTTGCCGAGATCGCGCACTATACCGCGCAACTCGACGACTTACAGAAGTCTATCTTTCTCAACCACGTCCGCGAACTAGCCTCCGGCCATCGCCGCACCGCATAAACCTTTGCGGTGCGGCCCTGCGGAGCTACTTGTGCTGCTTGCCGGCTTTTTGGACGACGACCGGCGGCTCGCGCAGCTGTTCCGGATGCGACCCCTGTCGAAGATTGCCGGCGGGCTTTGTGTTCGGCTTGCCTCCCTCCAGATGGGCCGCCGCCGAGTGTGCATGGCCCCCATGCTCCGCCGGCGGCACTGGATCGACCTTTGCGCCTTCTATCGTATGCGCGTCCGCCTCATGCATCGCCGTTTCCAGCGCATCGCCATGCTTCTTACCGGACTCATGCTCCGGATGTGCCTTCGTCTGACTCATATAAATAAACCTCAGCTATCTAGGACGCCATACCGCAACCCTACGTTGCGCCCCGGGCTTACAGCGTGGCGAGTTCATAGGCATCCTCATCCGACGACGCGAATATCTCCTCTTCCGTCGCTGTAAACGTCAGTCGATTCGGCGACGTCCACCATCCCCCACCCTCGGCCACGACATGCTCTCCTCGTGCCAACCGCCGCACCAGGCCCGTTAGCTCCGTTGCCCAAGGCTGTCCGGCTCGTATATCGAACACTCCCGGTTCATACATCCCCGCATCGCGCGTCACCAGCGTGCACCAGTCATACGATCCAAGCATCGCCCAGGCCGTGACCGCTCGCACATCCGCCCCCGCCGCCCGCACCGCCCTCGCTTCGTCCCAGATACTCGCCAACCATCGCACCTGCTCCTCCGGCGGGCCGCCCAGGTGCGCCTCCGTAATTGCCACCGGGATGCCATATCGCTCCCAGGCCTCCTTGAGGATCGTACCTACCCCGGCAATTCCCTCGGCCCGCACCCGTACCGCCTCAATGTCCGCCAGCGGCTCCGCGCCCGAGTCCCCACCCACAAGCCAATGCGGATACATCCACGTCCGCGCGTCCAGATACCGGTCGCTCGTCACGTAGTAGTTCAGCCCGATCACATCCGGTGGACACGGGTTCTCCGCAAACCAAAAAATCTCCTCCTCCGTCAGCCCATGCTCCAGCAGAAATCGAAATAAAGCATGATGCCGATCCACGCACCCGCACAGCAGGTCCGTTCCCAGCCATCGACGGTGCTCCCGCGACTCTACAATCCCTCGCAACTCCGCGCTTCCCCATGTCTTGCCGCCGTCTTCGGTATGCACAAACTCCGCGTCCGGCCGCACCGTTCGCACCGCGCGCATCGCCAGCACCGACCCGCGCAACTGATTCACCAGAGCCCGCACATAGCTCCGAAAGCCACGGTGGTGCGGATACCAGTGCCCATACAATCCGCAGAAACGCGCCGTCGTCTGCGGCTCATTCACCGGTGTGTAGCTGCCAACCTCCGGGTAACGCCGCGCCAGTTGCAACGCATAGGCCGCCAGCTTCTCGCCGAATTCAGGATCGAGCAGGCTTGTTCCCGCCGGTCCGCTGCCGTGATGGACCAGTCCGGCGATCGGCTCAATGCCCAGCCGAACCATCTCTTCCATCCGCGGCGCAAACACCTCAAGCGTCCCAGCCGCCGCGAAACGCTCCCAAGGCAGCCCGTAGCGGAGCTTCGTCACGCCTAACTCACGAATGAGCCTAAGATCGTCTGCCCGCTGCAGGTGCCCTAAACGCGCCACCTGGTCGAACCAGATATCGCCCACACGATTGATGGTGCACTCGATGCCGCCCCAAAGCTCCAGACCCGGTTTAGAAAACCTGGGAGTGCTGTCGTATGCCATCGCACTCTCTTTCCATTTCCTACAAACCGTGAGAAGCCGTTTTTACTCTGTAAGTTGTGCTCCTGACATAATCAGCTCTCCAGATACCAGGGAATATTGATGACGATGATCCTCTGATTGCCTCGCAGCAGTAGCATCAGCTTCAATAACTGCGATTTCTGATTATGCAATAAGTTCTGCCACCACACGTGGACCACCATCTCCGGCACCAGCACCGCGATTTGCCGGTCGGGGTGCGCCCTCTCCAAACGCAGGATATGATCCACCAGCGGCGTCAGCACAAAGCGGTAGGGGCTCTCCAGCATCACGAACTCGGGGGCCGCCTTGCCGTAGTTTTCAAGCGGATGAGCCACGTTTTGCCGCCACGCCAAAGCCACCAGCTCACGGTCCTCATCCATGCCGAGCACATGGACCGCCTGCACCTGGTCGCTCAACTTCAACGCAAACCGGATGGCCTTTTCCGCGATCCGCGTCCAGCCATCCATCGGCACCACCACAAACGGCGCGCTCAGACTGCCGATCGTCAACGGCGCGCACTCCTCGACCTGCGCCATCACCCGCCGGTAATGCCGCCGGATCGCCACCATCATCATGATCAGCAGCGGAATCAGCAGTGCCGTCACCCACGCGCCGTCGGCGAACTTCGCCACCAGCACCACCAGCACCGTCACGCCCGTCGCCACCGCGCCCAATCCGTTGACAAACATCCGCCACCCGGCACCCGCCCCGCCCCGCCGCTTCCAGTGCATCACCATGCCGGCCTGCGATAGCGTAAACGCCAGAAACGCCCCGATCGCAAAGAGGGGGATCAACCGGTCCGTGACGCCGCCGAAGATAATCAGCAGGATCCCCGTCAGCGTCACCATCGCCATCACGCCGTGCGAATACAACAGCCGCCGCCCTCGCAGCTTGAACACATGCGGAAGAAAATCCTTCTCCGCGATCGCCCGCGTCAGCCTTGGAAAGTCCGCATACGCCGTGTTGGCCGAGAGCGCCAGCACCACCAGAATCGACGCAATCGTCACATAATAAAACCAGCCGCGCCCCATCACCGCGCCTACCAGCTGCGACAACACGCTTTGATAGCCCGCGCCGGAAGGGTCCGTCGCGCCGATACCATATGCCCGGCACAGCACCGCGATACCCGCAAGCAGCACCATCAGCAGCACAATGATGATCGTCAGCGTCCGCTTGGCATTCTTCTGCGTCGGCTCGCGAAACGCCATCACCCCGTTCGACACCGCCTCGACACCCGTCATCGCCGTGCATCCGCTGGCAAAGACCTTCAGCAGTATCCACAGACTCAGGATGGCCGTTCCCGCCGGCAGTGCCGGCGGCATCACCACCGGCACCGGGTGTCCCCCCGCCGCGACGGCACGCACAGCGCCCACCGCGACCACCAGCAGCAGCGTCCCTAGAAAGATGTACGTCGGGATCAGGAACGCCGTGCCCGTATCCTTCACGCCGCGCATATTCACCACCGTCAGCAACACCAGAATCGCCAGACAAAGTGCCAAGGTATGCGGCTGCAGGCGCGGCACCGCGGAAACCAGCGCGCCCACGCCGGCCGAAATACCCACCGCCGCCGTCAACACATAGTCGATCATCAGCGCCGCGGCCGCCAGCAGCCCCGCCCCGTCGCCCAGGTTCTCCGACGCCACCGTATAGCTGCCGCCGCCATGTGGATAAGCGTCGATCGTTTGAAGATACGAAAAGAAAACGATGGCCAGCAGCCCGAGAATCGCCAGGCTGATCGGCACAATATAGTGCACGCCGGCCAGCCCCAGCGGAATCAGCAGCGTCAGCGCCGCCTCGGGTCCATATGCCGCCGAGCTCAGCGCATCCAACCCGAAGACGGGTATCCCCGCTATCGGTCCAATATGTTCCGCGCGCTCTTCCGTCGTAGCCAGCGGCTTGCCGAGCATCAAGCTAATCAGCGACATCCATCCACCCTATACCTATAGATATAAAGAAACCGAGATCAAGAAGCCGCAACGACATCCGTGTCGAAGACGCCCGTTTCCACCACCGTGCCATGCTTCATCTGTACAAGGATGCGATATCTGCCCGGCGTGGGGAATCCATACGGGAAATCAACCGCGTTCGTTACAGGCGCATCGTCACCCATGGCCATGCCGCCATTCGCCAGCATCATCGACGCCATCGCCGCCGACCCCGCGGGATGCGTATGAGCGAATACCGTTCCATCCGTCTTCACAAACGCCGCATGACCGGCCATCCCCAGGTAAGGCTGCATCTCCGTCGCGGGCTTCCCATCCGGTCCCACCAGGCTGAAGTGAAACGCGTAGGCCGTTCCCGTTGTCAGCTTCGCGGGCCGCTCCCACACCATGCGATAGCCGTCCGGCAGCGTATAACTCGCGCTAGGTTGCCCTCGACCGACAGGTGGCGGCAGCGCCTCGGCATCGTCTGCCGCCAATGCTCCGCCCCGCATCCCGGCGGGCACCGTCATCGCCGTCACCAGCGTCTCTGGAAACCCATTCGCATGGACCACATCGCCATACAGCCGGTACTCGCCCGGGGGCATCGCCGGCAGCGCCATTGAGAACTCGCCCTTACCATCGAACGCCGGGTGCAGATGAAACACCGCGTCCATTTCCGGCTGCCGGATCGCATACAGATGGATCAATCGCCCATGGTCCGCGATAAAATCATCGTTCGCTCGCGAGCGGAATTTATTCTCCGCCGTATACGCGTTTACCTTCAACGTCAGCCGGTCACCCGCAACGGTCGCCTCGGCCTTTAACGGCCGGTAAATATCGTTCGCGTAGCTCGCCGCGTCCACCCGCCACCACTTCGCCCCGCCCCACAGCACCAAAGCCATAAAGGCGAGGCTCCCACCCATCGCCAGCAGCCCCCGCCGGCGCAGAACAGGAGTCGCCGTCTGCCCCGCCGGCAGCCGCGCCTCGCGCACCGCCGCCGCCACTACCCCGGCCATGGTCACTGCCAGGAACAAGCCCAGCGCGGCCAGCGTAAGCTCCAGCCCGCGCTCCATTCCCAGCGTCCGCACCGCCACCGCCGGCACCGGCACCGCGGCCGTCCCACTCCCCGCCGCGCCCCTCGCCGCCAGCCGCACCTGCCACGCTCCCGGAGCCATCATCCACACGCCGCCCGTAAAGAACGCCGGATCGCTGCTCGACCGCTTCATCGCGTCCGCCGCCGGAGGATGCTTCGACGCCTCGCCCGTCAGCGGCAGCGGCGTAATCTCCAGCCGCGATAGAGACGCACCTTCGACACGCGCTTCGACGTTCGCGACGCCGGGAATGACATCCGGCATCCGCACGGTCACAAGTAGCTTGTACGGTCCCGCCGTTACCTGCTCAAACACGTCCTTGCTGCCCACATGCGCATAAGCGGTGAGCGGCAGCATCAACAGCCATGCCCAGCGGATAAACCTCACCGTTGCACCGTCCGCATCCATCCACCGAACTTCATTCCCACCCACGTGCCTACCATCCCGCAGACCGATGCCAGCCCCAACCCGCGCCACAAAGCCCAACCCGTATCCGGCTTGAACCACCGCCGCATTCGGTCGAACCAGTCAGGCCGCGAGTTGTAGTCGAAGTAGATCGTTCCGAAGAAACGATTCTCCGAAGCCTTCGACACCAGAAAGCTCGCAAACGGCCACTCCACCGCCGCCAGCACCGCCGTAAACAACACGCCCGACACCGCCGCCACCTGCCAGCTCTTCCACTCCCGCTTGCGCGCCCACTGCCAGAACAGGTCCAGCACCCACGCCGCCGGCACCAGCAGGATCGGGAACTTCGCCGGCACCAGATGCGTCACCGGAAAGTACACCGGCCCAAGCTTCGGCGACGCCGGAAACAAAGGCAGAATCCACTCCTCCGCCATCGCGATCGCCATATAAATCGACGCGGTCACCGTTGCCGTCCACCGGTATCCCGACGCTCGCCATAAAACCGCAAACACCAGCGGCAGCGCGATCCCCATCGCCACATACGCGCTCGCCGAATGCAGCTTCACGTCCCACGTAAACTCCAGCAGAAAGAACATCTGCCCGCCCACCATCAATCCGCCCAGATACAGAAACAGCCGCCGCAGCGTGACCTCTGCCCCTGTACCGTTCTCCGCCGCCCGGTTCATCGCCGCCAGGATCAGGAACATCACGCCGATCGCTACCGCGCGAATTCCCAGGATCAAAATCGTATGCGGCAAGCTCACAATCTTCACATCCAGCCCATACGCCGCGTGCCACCAGTTGTCGAACGGCCCGGACGCCATCATCGCAATGCCGCCCCACGCCGCCACAAACGCCCCCAGCGGCGCGCGAAACCCGAGCACATTGACCGACACGGCCCGCAGCTCCGCCGCACCCGCCGCGCGGCCGAACGTCGTCCGAAAGATCAGGTACCCGCACACCACCGCCGCCAGCAGCCCGCACGCGTAGATCGCCATGTGCGCGCCCGTCCAGAAGCTGTCCCGCCCAATCGACCGGTGCCACGCCACGTCCCATGCCCCGCCGATCGACGATGAAGTGACCGCCAGCACCCCGCACCACACGTACCATGGCGCACCCGCCGCCCGTACCCGTGCCGTGGTGCGAGCCGCCGCCACCGATCCAACTCGCGGTAATGCTCCCGCCGACGTAGCCATGGGGAAAACCTCCAAGAATCGCTGCTCCCACTATAGAACCTCCTCACCCGGCAGGTACCTCCTCTTTGCGGCTTTATCGCGAAGGGCGGGGTCCGCCGCATGGAGATCGACGGAAACGATAAACTGTCCCTGCAGCACGTCAGCCTCTACTCGCTTCATCGCATGATTTAAAAAGACTATGCTAGCCACTGGCGTCAGTCTCCACCCGAGGAGTGCCTTGCCCGCATCATCCCCATCCCGCATCCACCAGCTCTCCCCTGAAGAGACCGCCGTCTACGCCCAGCTCAACCCCGAGCGCATGCCCCAGCACGTCGCCATCATCATGGACGGTAACGGCCGTTGGGCCGGCAAACGCCTCCTCAAGCGCTTCCTCGGCCATCAGCAGGGCGCCGAATCCGTCCAGTTCGTCGTCGAGACCGCCTCCCGCATCGACCTCCCCTGGCTCACCCTCTACGCCTTCTCGCTTGAAAACAACCTCCGCCGCCCGCGTTCCGAGGTCAGCTTCCTTATGAAGCTCCTCCGCAATTACCTCACCGGCAACGTGCAGCGCATGAACGACAATAACGTCCGCATGGCTTACATCGGGCGCACCCGTGAGCTCCCCGCCGAGGTCCAGGACACCATGCAGTGGGCCTCCGAAGCGACCGCCAAGAACACCGGCACCACCCTTACGCTCGCCCTCAACTACGGCTCCCGCTCCGAGATCGTCGACTCCACCCGCGCCCTCCTCACCGGCCTGATCGCCGAAGCCCACCGACGCGGCTGTTCCCTCGAAGATTTATTGCAGGTCGACGGCTTGGAGGCAAGAGTCGACGAGCGGCACCTCACGGGCGGCCTCTACACCGCCCACATGCCCGACCCCGACCTCGTCATCCGCACCTCCGGCGAGCAGCGCATCTCGAACTTCCTCCTCTGGCAGATCGCCTACTCCGAGATCTTCATCACCGACCGCCTTTGGCCCGACTTCCGCGGCCTCCACCTCCTCGAAGCCATCGCCGCCTTCCAGCGACGCGAACGCCGCTTCGGCGGCCTAGGCGAATCCTTTACCGACGAAGACCTCGATAACCTCGAACCCGCCGAAGAAGTAGCCCGCGAGATCGCCACCGAACTCAGCCGCAAATAAATGCGAGGACACCGTGTTTAGAACCGCACTCTTCGACCCGACCGATGTCTTCCGTCACCCCTGGCAGTGGCAGGAAATCCCGTGGGAGAAGGCCGCGCTACGGTCCAACTTCGTCCCTGTGGTGGCTGTTTCAAACATCAACGGGATAAAACGGGCCGACGTGTTTTCCCGCTACGCCGACATCAGCGTCTCATTCATGGCGATGTTCGGTACACGGTTCTACACGCAGATCGGTACGGGAAAGGCTCCCACCGCTGTCAGCCCAGTTGCTAAAACGATGAGCCTCTCAGCCGCGGGAGCGGACTTCATCGGCAAAGGTTACGAGAACCCAGCCAAAAAGGGGTTCGACAAAAAGACCGGCCGCTACGCCGCCTACGACGATCAACTCGGCTATCCGACCATCGGCTACGGTCATCTCATCAAGCGCGGCGAAGATTTCTCTAAAGGCCTCTCGCCTGACCAGGTACAGGATCTGCTCCGCGCCGATCTCAAGAAATACGTCGATGGTGTCAACAAGCAGCTCAAGGTAGGCGTTTCGCAGAACCAGTTCGATGCCATCGTCAGTCTCGACTTCAACGTCGGCCTGGCCGGCAAAGACCCCCACTCCCCGAAGAAGCACCCCGTTTTCTTGCCGCGTCAGCCCGTTCAGGCTCTTAATGCCGGCAAAGCCGTCACCGAAGAGGACTTCACCGCGTACTCAAAGGCGCACGACAAGCACCACGGCAATAAGTTCGTTACCTTGCCGGGACTCTTGAAGCGCAGAAAGGCTGAATGGGACATCTTCTGCAAAAACGTCTACGACTCCCGGCACTGACCGTTCGCGGCCGCCTCCGACAGCTTTGTCTTGCAGGCGCTTTAGTCACGCTCGCCCTGGCCGCCCCGGCACAGGCAGCCCGGCACGCCGATGCTCCCGTGCCGATACGCGGAACAAGCCCTTTAGCTACGCTGCGGCAGGTCGCCCGCGTGACCTTCTTGACGATGCCCGGCACGCCTCCACTGCGGCTCGCCCTCACCCATGACAGCGACTATCCGCAAGGGTTCAATCCGCCCTTTGCCGCGTCGAAAGTCGGAGAAAGCCCCGGCCGCTTTCTTATCTTTACCGACAGCTTCGCCTCGAACCCCGGCAACGTCCAGGGAGAATGCGGCGCGAGCGAATCAGGCGAGCGCTATCTGCACGTCGTCGCCCTGGGCAAACAGCCACGCGAGACATTCTCCAGGCTCGTCGAAAGCTGCCGGAAGAACACGGTGTTGGCCCATCCGGTGCGCTGGAACGCCGCGGCCGGTACGCTCACCATCGACCTCATAGACACTGGGAACGGCCCAGCCGGGATTACCTATCGCGTCGGGCCGGCGGGAGACGTCACCGGCAACACTTCCCCATAGGGAAGGGCGCTAAGTCCATGGAGTGCCCGGCGAGCGTTCATCGCCGTCTTCCGCGTACTATCGTCTAAGGGATAGCTACCATGCACTCCGAACCCGGCCGGATGCCTCGCGCTCCCGAAGATCGTCCGTCCGACCCCACATCCATAATGGAGCCCCGAGACGAGCCCCACATGATCGCCTCCATCCTCGCCGGCGACACCCAGCTCTATCACGAGCTCATCCGCCCCTACGAACGCACCGTCTACCTCATGGCTCTCTCCTTCATGAAGCAGGAGGCCGACGCCGAAGATGTAGCCCAGGAGGCCTTCCTCCAGGCCTTCCGTAAGCTCTCCAGCTTCCGCGGCGAAGCCCGCTTCAGCACCTGGCTCGTCAGCATCGCGCTCAACGAAGCTCGCGGCCGCCTCCGTCGTCTCAACACCATGCCGTCCGATTCCCTCGACGCCACCCCGGATGAGAAGGGACACGTCTCCCCCGCGCTGCTCCGCGACTGGCGCGAAATCCCTTCGGAAGCTCTTGAACGCAAGGAACTTCGCTCCCTCCTCCAACAAGCCATCGCCGCCCTGCCCGATCTCTACCGCGGCGTGTTTCTTCTTCGCGAACTCGAGCATCTCAGCATTGAAGAGACCGCCACCGCCCTCACCATCACGCCCGGCACCGTCAAGGTCCGTCTTCACCGCGCTCGCATCATGCTCCAGAAACAGCTCGCGCCTCAGCTCAAACGATTCGCCCCCAAAGAAGCAAAGGAAAGGAGATGGCTCCCATGGTCATAGAGTGCAAGCACGTCTGGGACTACATCTCCGGCTATCTCGACGACACTCTCTCGCCTGATACCCGCGAAGCCGTCCAGCGCCACCTGGAACACTGCGAGCTCTGCTCCGCCATCCTCGACTCCACACGCAACATCCTCATACTCACCGCCGATGAGCGCGTCTACGAGCTACCCGTAGGCTATAGCGAACGCCTCCACGCCCGCCTCGATCTCGAACTGAACGCCGCACCGCCCCCCAGCGCCGCCACGCCCTAACCCGCCCCGTGCAGTATCCGGTGCAGCACCCACTCCATGACCACCAGCACCAGCGTCAGATAGGCCAGCACTACCTGCGTCGTCTCCGACCGCAGCTGCTTCGCCGTCGCCGGACGCATCCGCCACTGCGACGCCGGCTTGGCTCGCAATGTGCGGATCCGTCGCACCACAAACAGATTCACCGCCGCCCCTGCAACCGCCACAACCATCATCGGTATCCGGATCGCATCCGCATGGAAGCTCCCCGCCGTCCGCACCAGCCCCGCCGCCATCGCCAGTGCTCCCACACCGATCAAAAATCGAAGCCCGGTCAGCGACAACACCGCCGCGCAGATACTTTGCAGCAAAATGAAAAGAAAGCCCGTCCAGCCGATTACCCGCGACCGGCTCTCCAGCCGCTCCCACCCCGCCGTGCTTGCGGCCTCACTCCCAGCCGCGCTTGCGGCCTCGTTCCCAGCCGCGCTTGCGGCCTCACTTCCAGCCACGCGCTCTTCCACCGCCGTCTGCTCTCCGCTCACGCTCATGCACGCAATCTTACCTGTTCCCGCAACGCGTCGCATCTCTTCCGGGGCGCACCTCTTCTTTATCAAACGGGTGCGCCGGGCACCTTCGATTCAGTCGAAGCCCCCGGCAAGAGTATCCTCGCCAAAGCACATGAAACGCATCCTTACCGCTCTCGTCCTCGTCCTCTTCGTCTTTGCCCTCATCTTCTTCGGCAAGCTCTGGATGATCACCCTCGCCGCCGCTCTCGTTGCCGAGCTCGCCGCCTTTGAGTACCTCCAGCTCGCCGCCGTCGGCGCGACCGTCAATCACGCCCGCCTTCGCATCCCCGCTTGGTGGATGGCTCTCGGCACCGCCCTCGCCTTCGTCGTCACCCTGCCCAACTTCCCCGTTGAGGCGCAGCTCCCCGTTCTCAGCGCACTCACTCTCGCGCTCTTTGCCTGGAACGGCCTCCGCGCTCCCCTCATCCAGGTCTTGCCCGACACCGCGCAAGGCCTCTTCGGGCTCATTTACATCGCCTACCCGCTTACCCTCATCCCGCTCATGTGGAAGGGGGAAGATGGTCCAGCCCTCCTCCTCTTCCTCATGGTCTGCGTCTGGTCGGGCGATATCGCCGCGCTCTACATCGGCCGCGCCTTCGGCAAACGGAAGCTGGCCCCGCGCCTTAGCCCCGGCAAGACCGCGGAAGGGGCCGTCGCCTCCATCCTCGGCAGTGTTCTCGCCGCCTTGGCCGTCGTTCTTATCAGCGACGCCCTCACCGCCCGCAACAACCTCCTCCTCCACATCGCGCAACCCCTCTGGCAAACGCTGCTGCTCGCCGTCATCCTCAACGTAGCCGCCCAGGCCGGCGACCTTCTCGAATCCGCCATCAAACGCGGCGCGGGCGTCAAAGATTCCGGCACCATGCTCCCCGGCCACGGCGGCATCCTCGACCGCATTGACGCCCTGCTCCTCGCAGCACCCGTCCTCTGGTACATCCTCCTGCTCAAGGACTATTTCGGGCTGGGGCGGTTTTAGCGCCTGACGTTTACTGATGCCAGTATGAGTGCTGCCGGCGCCGCTAAGAATTTTGTTGAATCCTTTCGGGATGTCGTGCAGGACCTGCTCGTACCGGAGCTCAAAGCCATCAAGGTCACTCAGGAAGCCACGCATACCGAGATGGGCTATATGCGAGCCGAAATGAAGCTGCGCGACGAGAAGCTGGAACAACTCATCCGCCATATTGACGAGCGCAACGAACGCTCCTTGGGCCGGTTGGAAAGCAAGTTCGACAAGGCCGTGGCGTTCAGAGAGCGTCTGGCCGCCATTGAAGCCCGCCTTCCACGCCAATAGCACTTCGGCATTATGGTCAGGTATTGACTAACACATCTATGATGCTTATGGATCAACAGATTATGACAGGAGTCTATTGTGCTGCCTTGCACTTCAGCTTTAGCAGTGATCGATGTGCAGTTTGCGTTCGACAACCCTGTTTGGGGCGAACGGAACAATCCTCATGCTGAGCAGATGGTGTGCGCGCTAATAGAGGCTTTCCGGACCCACGGACTGCCTGTCATTCACGTTCATCATCAAAATCCAATCGTCAATGGCCTTTTTCAACCGAATACGAGAGCCGTCGAACCAAAACCCCAGGCTCAACCGATGCGCGGCGAAGCCACTTTCGTCAAACGTGTTAACAGTGCCTTTATTGGGACGGACCTAGAAACTTATCTGCGCGATCACCACATAGATACACTTGTCATCGTTGGACTGACAACCGATCATTGTTGCTCGACAACCGCACGCATGGCCTCCAATCTTGGCTTTATGACCTACTTCGTGTCTGACGCAACAGCCACATTCGCCCGCATCTCCCCACTCGGGCACCGTTACACTGCCGAGCAGATGCACGATAGTGCGCTCACCAGCTTGTCTGGCGAATTTGCCACGATCATCACAGCCAAAGAGCTCATAGAGCTTCTGACTCGAGAAGCTGAGGACACGAGTCTTGTTCGAATGAGCACAAGCGCTAATCCTAATAAGATCGTGCCAGCGCCTCTCTGAGTTATGTCCACCTTTATCACTCTTCCCGAAATCCGTGCCGCGCACCAACGCATCCAAGGCGTAGCCGTCCACACCCGCCTCCACCGCATCGACCCTACCCGTCTCACCTCCCTCAACATTCCCGTCCTCAACTTCGACCTCTACATCAAGGCCGAGAGCGAGCAGCCCATCGGCTCCTTCAAGCTCCGCGGCGCGTACAACATGGCCGCCCAGCTTCCACCCGAAGTTTGGCGGCGCGGCCTCATCACCTACTCCTCCGGCAACCACGCCCAGGGAGTCGCCTACGCCGCCCGCGCCCTCGGCACCAAAGCCGTGATCGTCATGCCCTCGAACGCGCCGGAGATCAAGCTCCGCGCCACCGCCGCCCTCGGAGCGGAAATCGTGATCGTCGGCCCGGCGTCTTCCGAGCGCAAGCTCAAAGCAGAGGAACTGGCAGCCGAGCACGGTTACGCCGTCATCCCGCCCTACGACCACCCGCACATCATCGCCGGACAAGCCACCTGCGGCCTCGAAATCGTCGAAGACCTGCCCGAAGCCGACCTCATTCTTTCCCCCGTCTCCGGCGGCGGCCTACTCAGCGGCATCGCCACAGCCGTCAAGCTCGCGTCTCCACAGACGAAGGTCTGGGGAGCCGAACCCGCCCTCGCCGCCGACGCCAAGGAGTCCTTCGACACCCGCACCCTCGTCGAGTGGCCCGCCGACCTTACCTCCCGCACCCTCTCCGACGGTCTCCGCACCCAAAGCCTCGGCGCGCTCAACTTCGCCCACATCCTGCGCTACGTCGACGGCATCGTCGCCGTCACCGAAGACGAAGTCCTCGCCGCCATGCGCGTCCTCCTCGCCGCCACCACCCTCATCCCCGAACCCAGCGGAGCCGTCACCCTCGCCGCCGCCCTCTTCCCCGCGCACGAACTACCCCCCGCCCGCACAGTCGTCACCGTCCTCTCCGGCGGCAATCTCGCACCCGCCCGCCCCCCCCCCCACCCCACCGCACAAGCCCCCCCGTACA
>CAXTRY010000066.1:0-15105 GCA_964246805.1 uncultured Acidobacteriaceae bacterium | reverse complement strand
AGCCCGCACGACGTTGAACAGCCCGAGATGGCGCGCCACCGCATCCGCCACCGCATAGGTTGTCTCCCGGTTGAACGCCCGGAACTCCCACCGCGACAGCCGCGCCTCCGCCACAAACGTGCATCCCGTCTGCGCCTCCGCCTTCCGCCGGAACGCCCGCATATTCCGCCGCGTATGCTGCCCCAGCTTTCCCAGGGTCGCGTCATACGTCGCCTCGAGCGGCAGATATGCCCGAATCAGCCGCCGCTGTGTTGCAATCCGCCAGCGATCCGACCCCAGCACGGGAGCCCAGGGCAGGAGCGCCCCCTCATCCATCGCCGTCTCCACAAACGACTGAAATACCACACGCGCCCCCCGCCGCATCAACGCCTCCGCCGCCCGTCTGCCCACGGCCGTGCGCCCCTCAGCCGGCGCCATCAATGTTCGCCGCCCGCCCGCGTCGTCCGTCGCGAATACGCCTGTCCCACACCCGAGCAAGCGGTACTCATAGAGCAGCAGCGCGCCCCTCACCGTCTCGGGAGAAATACCCACCATCTGCACTCCCGGTCCCATCAGCACCAGGTGCGGGGTCTTCTTCAACGCATCCTTAAAGTGGAGGAAGTAGTCCAGATGGCTCATCATTCCGCTCTGCCCGGTGCGCTCCGCCAGTGCTTCCAGCAGCGCGCCATGCGCCAGGATCGCCGCGCGTCCCGTGACAATCTCCGCCTCCCACTCTCCGAGTGAAGGCACACCCGGAGCCGAATTGGTTAACGCGTCCGCCTGCACAGCTGCAGAGTATCGCATCCGCCTTATTGTTCTTAGAATCACAATCTTTTGAAGCCGTGATTCCTTAGAGCGCAATTATTTATTCCACGGTACACTTCTTTCCTACCGCGGAAGGTCATACCGCCTGCCGTGTAATCGTAGCGTCATATATGCACCCTAAGTATGAGGATGCGTCACTGAAGGATCACGGCCATAGACGACAGGACACCGAACGGCCGCGTGTCGCTCGCTCTTTCCGCCAGGAGTTGGGTTTTACCGCCCGCCTCGGCTCGCCCCTTGCCCTCGGCGAACTCGGCTGGATGTCCACCTACATAGTCGACGCCCTAATGATCGGCCGGCTTCCGCACTCCGCCCTTTCAATCTCCGCTTCTTCGCTTGGCAACACCATCTATTACGCTATCGCCTTTTGCGTTATCCAGCTGATGACTGGCCTGCAAACCCTGGTCGCTCAACAATATGGCAGGGGTGACCGGGAGAGCGCCACCCGCACGCTGATGCAGACCATGTGGATCGTTCTGCCCGGTACGCCTCTGGTCATGATCCTTACCCTGGCAGCCCTTCCCTTGCTGCCCCGCTTCGGCGTTCCCATGGACATTGTCGCCGAGACCAGCCGCTACCTCCATCCGCTTGTCTGGTCGACCGCTCCGCTGCTCCTCTATATGGCGCTGCGTCGTTATCTGCAATCCATCGACAAAGTCGTGCTTGTGATGGTATCCCTTCTCACCGCCAGCCTCGTCAACTTCGCCGGCGACTGGGCCTTCCTCTACGGTCATCTCGGCCTGCCGGCAATGGGCATGGCCGGTTCCGCCTGGGCGACCGGCGTCGTCCGCATTTATATGCTGGCGCTTTTGCTGGTTGGCGTTTGGCGCAGCCTCCGCGCGCAAGACAAGTCTCTTACCTTCGCCGGCCTGCTCGCCAGAATGCGCCCCGATACGATCCGCCTTAAGTCCCTTCTGACCATCGGCTGGCCCTCGGCTTTTGAAAGCCTCACCGACCTCGGCGTCTCCACCTACATGTCGATCCTCTGCGCCCGGCTCGGAGCCACCCTGCTCGCCGCCCATCAAGTTGTTCTCGATCTTGACGCCTTCGTTTACATGGTCCCCGCCGGCCTGGCCTACGCCACCCTTGTCCGCGTCGGTCAGGGTGCCGGACGCGGCAGCCTGCCCCAGGTACGCCGCGCCTCCAATGCCAGTCTTCTGCTCGCCATGGGGTTCATCTCGCTGGCCGCCTCGGCGTTCGCCGGCTTTCCGCATCTGTGGGCCAGCCTTTACACCACGGACTCCGCCGTCGTCGCCGCCTCTGCCCCCATCTTTCTGATCTGCGGCATCTTACAACTGGGCGACGCCGCCGGAGCGATCCTCAGCTACTCTCTCTACGGTCTCGGCGACACCCGCACTCCATTCCTTGTTTACACCTTCTGGTACTGGGTCGTCGGGATGCCGCTTGCCTACTGGCTTACTTTCGACGCCGGTCTTTCATTGCGCGGTCTCTGGCTCGGCCGGGCGGTCGCCGCGCTCGGCTCAGCCGCCACATTGCTCATTCTCTGGCGCGTCCGTCTCCATGCCCTGGAAGAACGGAAGCCCTCCCGCACCTTCACCCTCTCTACCCCGATTGGCGCCTGACACAGAACGACCGCCAACAGGCTTACCGCACCACTCTCTTCGAGGCCATAAACACCATGCTGAAACGTCCCCGCGTCCTTCTCTTCCTTCTCTTCGTCTTCGGCAGTGGTCTGGTAGCCTCCGCCCAATCGACACTCGGCAGCATCTCCGGCAGCGTCCGCGATAAAACCGGCGCGCTCGTTTCCAACGCCACGCTCACCCTCCACCGCACGGACACCAACACCGACCGGGTCGTCACCACCACCGCCGAAGGCAGCTATACCGCGCTGAATGTGGACCCCGGCACCTACGACATCATCGCCATCGCCAAAACCTTTGCCCCCCAGGCCATGCTTGGCGTGGTTCTCGACGCCCGCCAGCAGCTTCGCCTCGACGTCACCCTGACCGTGACCGGCAGCACCGACACCGTCAGCGTCAATGCCTCCGACACCGGCACCATCAATACGGACGACGCCTCCATCTCCGCCTCGCTCTCTCCCCGCGACGTGCTCGACCTGCCCGCCAACTATCGCGGCGCGGGCTCCACCTCTCCGCTCAACGTGATTCAGACCCTCCCCGGCGTCCAGCCCGACTCCGGCAGCTTTCCGCCGACGCCCTCCGCCAGTCCCAACCCCTCCATCAAGTTCTCCATCCAGGGCGGCCTCCCTTCACAATCCGAGACCACCGTCGACGGCATCTCCGCCCAGAATCAAACGGCCAATAACATCCAGGCAGATGCCTTTCCCTCCGCCGAGTCAATCGCCGAGATCCGCGTCGACGGCGTCAGCAATAATGCCGAGTTCGGCCAGCCCGGCGAGATCACCACCGTCACCAAGGCCGGCACCAACACACTCCACGGCTCCGCCTTCTGGTATTTTCAGAACCGCGCCTTAGACGCCATTCCCTACGGCTTTACCCAGGCCACCAAGCCGCAAAAGGTAGCAAACGACTTCGGCGGCTCGGTGGGCGGCCCCGTGGTGATCCCGCACCTTTACAACGGTCACGACAGAAGCTTCTTCTTCGCCACCTATGAAGGACTCCGCTTCCCGCAGGCCGTCGGTCGCCACCTCCTCGTACCCACGGCTCGCATGAAGCAGGGTGACTTCTCCCAGGAGACCGCAAACCTCACTAACCCGGCCACCGGCCAGCCGTATCCCGGTGCGAAGCTCCCCTCGATCAGTCCCAGTGCGGCTGTCTTCCTCTCTCTGTATCCGGACCCGAACATCGGCAACACGCAATCCGTCCAGAGCGCGCTCGCCGGTCTCGGCTACAACTATGTCGATACCCGCCGCAACGACATTACCTCCAACCAGTACGACCTTCGCTTCGACCAGACCTTCGGCCACCGCCTCAGTGTCTTTGCCCGCTACACCAATAAGACCATCGACCAGTCCCAGCCCGCCGACCTCCTTGTTCCCAATGGCACCGGTTTCAGCCGCTATCATATCTTTGCCGCCGCCGCGAACCTTACCCTGACCCCGCAACTGGTCAATGAGTTTCGTTTCGGCTTCACGCTTGAGCAGGACGGTGCCGCGAACCCCTTCAACGGCAACGCCCTTACTAATAGCGCCAACTTCCAAGGCATCAACCCGGCGTTCTACAACGGCTTCACGCACATCAACTTCAACCAGCTCACCTCCAGCGGCGAACGGCTAAGCTACACGCAGCAGTCCCGCATCTTTCAATATGTCGACAATCTCACCTGGCAGCGCGGCGCGCACACCCTTCGCTTCGGAGCGGACTATCGCCATCTAGGTGCCTACACCGAGCGCGGCTTCTATCCCGCGGACAATCTTGGCAACCTTTACTTCAACGGCACCTTTACCGGTCAGGAGTTCGCCGATTTCCTCATCGGCGCGCCTTATACCACCGCTGTCGATAACGTCACCTCCGACAACATCGGCACCTCCAACGCCTACGCCGTCTACGCACAGGATAGCTGGAAGGCCACTCCGCGCCTGACTCTCTCCTTCGGCCTTCGTTACGAGTTTCACCCCGCGTTCTCGACGAACGCCCAAGCCATCGGCAACTTCGATCCTTCCGTCCCCAAGTCCGGAACGGTTATCTACAACGACGGCCACGCCGCCGACCTCGATACTCAGGAACTCGCCTCCTTCAATGCCTGCCAGACTGTCGGCGTCAATAACCCTTACGCCAACAACCTCCCGCAGAACGGCGCACCCTGTACCCCCGTCCTCTCCAACTCGCAAGCCGGTCTCCCCTCGGGCCTTCGCACCTCGCCCAAGCTCCGCTTCGAGCCACGCCTCGGCTTCGCTCTTCGCCCATTCGGCAACGACAAAACCGCCATCCGCGGCGGCGTCGGCTACTACAACATCACCACCACCGGCGCGCTCTTTTACGCCCTCACCGGCACCGTCAACACGAATATTCGCGTTTATAACAACGTCGTTCCCGGCACCGCAACTACCCCCGCGCACCCCGGATTCACTTTCCCGAATGTCACCCCTTCAACCGGCATCGCCGCGCCCGACTTCACCCAAACCCCCGGCACGGTCTTCTACTCCGCCATCGACACCCATTGGCACGATCCCTACTCGCTCCAGACCAATCTCTCTATCGATCGCGATCTCGGCCGGGGCTATGGCCTGCGCGTCTCCTATGTAGGCCTCAAGACCTGGCATCTCGTCTGGCAGCCCGAGCTTGACATGCTCCCCTACTCCACCACCACCATCGCCACCGCGCAGCCCCGCTCGGCTTTCCCCTTCCCTAATTTTCTTTCGATCCCCGACCGCTCCACCTCCGCCCAGGCCAGCTACCACTCCGGCCAGGCTGAGCTCTCCCATCGCTTCGCGCGCGGCCTCTCCTTCGACGCCGCCTACACCTACGCCAAGAACCTCTCCGACAATCAGGGCAGCTACGGCGCATTCAGCTCTTCAAACTTTGTCGACGAGCAGGGCGGTTATAGCGCCACGTACACCTATGACCGCCACGTCGATTACGGAAACGTCACCGGTACCCGCCGTCATCGCATCCTTTCAAGCGGCGTCTTCGAGCTGCCCGTTGGCCGCAACAAGCGCTTTGGCGGCGGCATGAACAGCCTTGCCGACGCAGCGGTAGGCGGCTGGCAGGTCTCCGGCATCTTCCTCCTCCAGAGCGGCCCGTTCCTTTCACCCTTCATGCCGGCCGGAACCAACATCGATCCCTCCGGCAGCGGATCGAGCAGCATCTATCTCGCTCCACAGCGCCCGGATCGCAACGGGAACGGCAACGCCGGCGGACCGGCCCGCAACCGCAACAACTGGTTCAATAAGTCCGCCTTCGCCTGTCCGGGTGGCCACGATGTCGACGGCAACACCGGCATCGCCTCCCTCCAGAGCGGCGGTTGCATTGTGGGCGGCACCGGCACCGACCCCGCTACCGGAGCCGCCGTCGCCGTGCTCCCCATCGGCCGCTTCGGTACGTCCAGCGTAGGCGATGTGAACGGCCCCGGCACCGTCAGCCTGTCGACCGGCCTCAGCAAGCAGTTCCCCATCACCGAGCGCGTCCATCTCCGCGCCGAAGGAACCTTTACCAACATCCTGAACCATACCAACCTGGCCGATCCCGTGCTCGATGTCACGAACCCGAGCTTCGGTGTCAGTACCCAGGCCCGAGGCTCCGACTTCGGCGGCAACCGCACCGGTCAGGTCTCCATGAAGCTCGAGTTCTGACAAACTTAACCCGAAAGGAGGAACTTAGGCCGCGGCAATGCATCTCGTGTTGACTCCCGGTAAATTGGGAGAGAAGAGCCATAAACGATGAAAGCCAAACCACACCCGCTCGATGCCCGCCGCGTAGCCGTCACAGGGGCTACCGGCTTCATCGGTACTCACTTGGTTGACCACCTCCGCGCCGCCGGTGCCCACGTCACCGCCATTGTTGCCCGAGCACGCGCCTCCTCCCGCGACGGCCACACAGATGCCGACGCAACCATCTTCTTCGACACGCCCGCCGATCTGCCCGTCGCCGTGTGCGCCGCCGCCCCCGAGTTCGTAGTCCACCTTCACGCCGCCGTCTCCTCCGCCCGCTCCGCCACCGCCATCCCGGAGATGGTCGAGCATAACCTCCTTCCCTCCATTGCCCTCATGTCCGCCGCGCTCGATATGAACCTCCAGCGCCTCATCCTCATCGGCTCCGGGGAGGAGTTCGGCCCCCGCACCGGCCTGTTCAATGACGAGACTGCACCCAACCCTGTCTCCCCTTACGGAGCCAGCAAGGCCGCCGTCACCGCCTTCGCCCGCATGTACGCTAACGCCTTCGCTCTCCCTGTCACCGTCCTCCGCCCCTCCGTCGTCTACGGTCCCGGTCAGGCTCCCCGAATGCTCATTCCACAGGTTATGCAAGCCCTCCGCGAAGGCCGCGAGGTCCCCACCACCGCCGGTGAACAAACTCGCGACTTCATCCACGTCGACGACCTCGCCCGGGGTATTCTCGCCGCCCTTACCGCGCCCGCCTCCGGCAAAATCGACGGCCGCGCCTGGAATCTCGGCACCGGCGAGATTGTCACTGTTCGCGACACCCTCGCCCGCATCGAGCGCCTCACCGGCACCTCCGGCCTCATTCGGTACGGCGCACTCCCCTATCGCACCGGCGAGCTCTTCCGCTACGAACCCGAGGTCGCCTCTACCTTCGAAGCCCTCCTCTGGTGCCCCACCCTCACCCTTGACGAGGGCCTGCGCCAAACCTGGGCCTCGTTTCGCTAAACCCTGCATCTCACCGAAGGTTCACCCATCCACCCAGCGGGCCGTGTACCCTTAAGCGAGAAAGAGAAGGAGTTTCCCCATCAGCTCTCCCACTCTCAGCGTCCCGCCCATAACGACCGCCGCGCCAGGCTCGCGCCCGCTCGTCTCGGTCGTCGTTCCCGTCTACAACGAGGAGTCGACCATCCCCGCCTTTTACGCCGCTATCACAAAGGTAGCCGCCCGCATCGACCCTGCCTACCGCATGGAGTTCGTCTTCACCGACAATCATTCCGAAGACCGCACCTTCCAACTCCTCGAAGACCTCGCCGCCCGCGACCCCCGTGTCCGCGTCTTTCGCTTTTCCCGCAATTTCGGATTCCAGCGCTCCATCCTCACCGGCTACATCAAGGCCCGGGGCGATGTCGCCATTCAGCTCGACTGCGACCTCCAGGACCCGCCCGAGCTTATCCCCGTTTTCCTCGATCACTGGCGCAAGGGAGCCGACATCGTCTATGGCGTCCGCGTCGCCCGCAAGGAAGGCTGGCTCATCAACGGGAGCCGCGCCCTCTTCTACCGTCTCATCGATCGCCTGTCCGAGCACAAGATTCCCGTGGACGCGGGCGACTTCCGCCTCATCTCCCGCCGTGTCATCGACCTCCTCGCCAACCTCGACGACGCCCAGCCCTATCTTCGCGGCACCATCGCCTCGCTCGGCTTCCATCAGGTCGGCGTGGAGTACGCCCGCAACGCTCGCGTTGCCGGGGAGAGCAAGTTCCCCTTCTCAAAGCTTCTTTCGCTCGCTCTCGACGGCATTCTCAATCACTCCACTGTGCCGCTACGCCTCTCCACTTACTTCGGTTTCTCCGTTTCCCTTGTCACCCTTATCGGTGTCATCGGCTACACCGCCGTCAAGCTCATTACCCATGCCGCATGGCCGGCCGGATTTGCCACCCTCGCGGCGTTGATTCTCGCGGGCATCAGCATCAACGCCATGCTCCTCGGCATTATCGGCGAATACCTCGGCCGTATGTACATGCAGATGAAGAAAGGTCCACTCACCATTGTCGAGACCGCCCTCAATGCCGGCGAGACCGCGACCGGGGCCTCCGCGTCCACCCTGCGGGAATCCCTGCGATGAGCCAGCCACCGGCCGCGGGGGCCGATACCACGTACCAAGCCACAAACTGGCGCGACGGTCTCGCCTGTGCTCTCCTGCTCGTCCTCGCCGTCTTCATCATTCATCCCGCCGCCGAGATGGCTTTCGTCGACGAGTGGTCTTATGTGCGCAGCTCCCTGATCTTTGCCCGCTCCGGACGCATCGCCTACTACGGTGCCTCAGCCATGGTGGGCTGGCAGATCCCCTGGGGCGCGCTCTTCTTCAAGCTCTTCGGCTTCTCCTTTCGGATCGCTCGCCTCTCCATGCTGCCCTTCGCGGCCGGCGCGGTCTGGCTGATGCAGGCCTGTCTGCGCCAGTTCGGCATCGCGCGGGCGGGCGCAATCCTCGGCGCGCTTACGCTCGGCCTCTCTCCGCTTTTTCTGCCCCTCGCCTCCAGCTACATGACCGATGGCGGCGCGCTCTTCGGTGTCCTGCTTTGCCTCTTCCTTTGCCAACGCGCTATCGTCGCCCTTTCCGCCGCCGCTTCCGTTCGTTGGCTCTGCGCCGCCGCCCTCGGCAACCTGCTGCTTGGCACCGATCGCCAGATCGTCTGGCTCGGGGTGCTCGTCATGGTGCCCGGAACTGCTTGGCTTCTGCGCCGCCGCCGGGGTGTCGTGCCCGCAGCCGCCTTCCTGTGGCTCGTCAGCCTTGTCCAAATCCTGGCCGCCATGCACTGGTTCGGCCACCAGAACAACATTCTTCCCGCCAGGCTCTTCGGCCCGATTACCCCAGCCAAGCTTGCCTCCATGGTGTGGGAACTCGGCGTCCGGCTCCAACTCTGTCTCTTGCTGCTCGTCCTTCCGGTCGCGCTCGCCGGGCTGGCTCGATTGGCTTCGCTGGGCCGCGCCGCTCTCCTGAGAACCGCCGCCCTCTCCTTTGCTCTGCTCGCGGGTTCGATTCTCCTCATCCACCTGGGCCACACCGAAGGCACCCTCATGCCCTGGGAGCACCCCATGATCGCCAACCTCGGCATGAACCGCGTCAACGACGAGCTGCCTGGCGTTCGCGAAGTCACCCTTGGTCTATGGCCCCGCGCCCTCCTTTCCCTGCTCGTCTTCGCCGCCCTCGCCGCCACCCTCGAATGGACCTTCGCCAGCCGCAAGCACACTCCTGCTCCCCCGCCCAGCCAGGTGCCTCTGGTCGAAAGCTGGGCCGCTCTCTTCTGGACCATCGGCCTCTACACCCTCGCCTACCTCGCTCTTCTGGTCCCGACCCAGCTCTTCGGCTCCGGCTTTTATGATCGCTACGCGCTCTTTCTCATGCCTTGCGCGCTCGCCGTCCTCCTGAAGCTCTACACGCAGCGGCTCGGCATCCAGTCCAGCCGAAGGGCGGATTCACGGCTGGGCCACCGTTGGCCAAACCTCTGTTACGCCACCCTTGCTCTCTTCGCCGCCTATACCGTCATGGCCACCCATGACTGGTTCGCTCTGCTGCGCGCCCGTGTCGCCCTCGCCAATCACCTCCAGGCAGGCGGCCTCCCGCGTACTTCCATCCTCGGCGGGTGGGAGTACGACGCCTGGACCCAGATGGAGGCACAAGATTTCCTCAACTATGCCCAGGCCATCCGCCCCCCGGGCCAAACCTACGCATCTCCGCCAGAACGTAAGCGTCCCTGCGAGCGCGGCATCGTCGACTGGACCCCGGCCATCGACCCAAAGGTCGCCATCGTCTACTCCTCTATCCCCTGCTTCGCTCCCTCCATCTTCCCCCGCGCCGAGTACCGCGCCTGGCTCCCCCCCTTTACCCGGCACCTCACCGTACAGCGCATCCCCGGCGACTAAGCGGGGTGCCCCATTCTCAACGGCAGCTCTATGGCCGTTTGGGTGGGGTCCGCCGCACAGATAACCAAACATCCACACGCCCGCTGGTAAACTAACCCAGATCGCTCAGCCCGTGAAGGAGTTACTAGATGAAAGCCGTCGTTCTCGCCGGAGGTCTCGGCACCCGCCTCTCCGAAGAGACCACCCTGCGCCCCAAGCCCATGGTCGAGATCGGCGGCCGTCCCATCCTCTGGCACATCCTCAAGATCTACTCGCACTTCGGCATCGACGACTTCATCATCTGCTGCGGCTACAAAGGCTACGTCATCAAGGAGTATTTCGCCAACTACTTCCTCCATACCTCCGACGTCACCTTCGACATGACCACCAACGCCATGACCGTCCACAACTCCGTCGCCGAGCCTTGGAAGGTGACTCTCGTCGATACCGGCGATGCAACCGGCACCGGCGGCCGTCTTCGCCGCATCCGGTCCTTCCTTACCCCCGGCGAGCCTTTCTGCATGACCTACGGCGACGGTGTCGCGGATGTCGATATCGCCGCCCTCATCGCCTTCCACAAATCCCACGGCCGGCTTGCCACCCTCACCAGCGTCCAACCCGTCGCGCGCTTCGGCGGCCTCGGCCTCCAGGACACCAAAGTCCGCAAGTTTCAGGAAAAGCCCAACGATGAGGGCGGCTGGATCAACGGCGGCTTCTTCGTCCTCGAACCCGCCGTCCTCGACACCGTCACCGACGACGCCCAGATGTTCGAGCGCGAACCCATCGAGACCCTCGTCGAGCGCGAAGAGATGCACGCCTTCTTCCATCACGGCTTCTGGCAGGCCATGGACACCCTCCGCGACAAGCAGCATCTCGAAGAGCTCTGGACTAAGGGAAAGGCCCCATGGAAGACTTGGTGACGAACTTCAGCTGGGGAGGCCGCCGCGTCTTTCTCACCGGCCACACCGGTTTCAAGGGCGGCTGGCTCGCGCTTTGGCTCACGGAGGCGGGTGCGACCGTCCGCGGTTACTCGCTCGACCCCTACACCACGCCCAACTTTTTTACCGCCGCGCGGTTGGCTGATCGCGTCGAGGACATCCGCGGCGACATCCGCGACGCCGCCAAGCTTGATGCCGCCATGCGCGAGTTCGCCCCCGAGATGGTCTTCCACCTCGCCGCCCAGCCCCTCGTCCGCCTCTCCTACGCCGACCCCATCGGCACCTACGAGACTAACGTCCTCGGCACCGCCAAGGTCCTCGATGCCGTCCGCCGTGTACCGTCCGTGCGCGCGGTGGTCTCGGTCACGACCGACAAATGCTACGAAAATAAAGAGTGGATCTGGCCCTACCGCGAGACCGACCCCATGGGCGGCTATGACCCCTACTCCAGCTCGAAGGCCTGCGCCGAAATCGTCTCCGCCGCCTTCCGCCAATCCTACTTCCCGGTTGACCACCTGGCCGACCATAAGGTCGCCATCGCCACCGGCCGCGCCGGCAACGTCATCGGCGGCGGCGACTGGTCCACCGACCGCCTGATCCCCGACCTCATCCGCGGCTTCGTCGCCGGAGAGCCCGCCCGCATCCGTCGTCCGCGCGCCGTCCGTCCCTGGCAGCATGTCCTCGAACCCGTCTGGGGCTATATGTCGCTCGCCGCCAAGCTCCTCACCCACGACCCGCGCTTCGCCTCGCCCTACAACTTCGGCCCCACCGAAGACGACGCCAAGCCCGTCGGCTGGATCGTCGAGCGCATGGTCGCGCAATGGGGCGGCACCGCCTCCTGGGTCCTCGATGAAGACCCCAGCCCGCACGAGGCCAACTACCTCAAGCTCGACGCCAGCAAGGCCCGCGCCGACCTTGATTGGAAGCCTCGCCTTCATCTCGACCAGGCCATCGATTGGCTCATCGCCTGGCACAAGGCCCACGAAGCCGGCGAAGACATGCAGGCCTACACCCTCCGCCAGATCGCCGCCTACAAGGAAGCAGTGCGATAGCCGGGTGCCCCATCCTCACGACGGCTTCATCGTCGTAGGGTGGGGTCGAGCCAGCGCCCGCAATCCCTTCCCCCGCAACCGCACCCTTACCGCGACCGCCGCCAAACTCACCACCGTACAAGCCTCCACAAACACCTTTCCCCCATCCAGCAAATCCGGATGCCCATCCTTCAGTAAAGGATCGGTCAACACGCTATGTAGAAACAACAACACCGCCGCCGGAAACACCAGATAATGCAGCGCCCGCCAGACTGGCCGTCCGATCCGCGTCCGCAGCAGCGAAGTTACCAGCACCAAAGCTAATAGATACAGCGCTCCGACTCCCGCCAGATTCAACTTCGGCTGCAACGGCGAATGGATCGGCCATAATAGATCGACCACCCGGAACCGCGGCGTCTTCAACCAAAGCAACACCACCGGATGGCTCAGCGTAAACACCAGTGTCAGGTACGCCGTCCGCTGATGCAGCGCGAAGAGGTTCACCCGCCGGTGAGGCCAGCTCCGCACCGGGCTATACCGCAGCGACAGCAGCATCCCCAGCAGCAGATTCACTGTTGCCGCCCCCACCGCCGCCAGACCCAGATAAGCGCAAACATCCAGCAAACCGAAAGATTCCACGATGCACCAAGTTTACGTGCGGACGAACGCGTCCGCCCACCCTCAAATGGAACCTGATACCGAATCCACACCTCACCGCAGAAGGCATAAAGCCTGTTGACAGCCCGCGATTGCCGAGGTTCCAATGCTGCCCCTGAAACTCCCGCCTGTACTCCCAACCCGCGCGCCCCCGCACACTGCCCGATCGGCAAAAACGCCGCATTCCACGGACCAGCATCCCGCCCGTGACGATTCCCTCCGCCAACCCGTCGCGTTCATGCGATATTCATTTCATGCTTCAGTAAAATCTGCCCTCCCGCCGGAGAGCAATCCCATCGGCCACGCCCGCCGATGCAGGGGACTTCCATGAGACCGATCCACCTCCTAAGCGCCGCCATCCTGCTCGTCTCCGCCGTCACGGCTATCGCGCAAAGCCTTACGCAGCCTGCAGTCCAAAGCGGCCCTCCAGCTTCCGTAGACCCCAAGCTCTTCTCCGCCATGCGCTGGCGCGAGATCGGCCCCTTTCGCGGCGGCCGTGTCCGCGCTCTTGCGGGTGTACCTTCGCAGCCCGCCACCTTTTACTTCGGCGCGGTCAATGGCGGCGTCTGGAAGACCACCGACGCGGGCGAGACATGGCAATCGCTCTGGGACGACCAGCCCACCGGCTCTATCGGCTCCATCGCCGTCGCCGAGTCCGACCCCAGCATAATCTACGTCGCGTCCGGCGAAGGCCTCGCCCGCCCCGACCTCTCCACTGGGGACGGCATCTATAAATCCATCGACGCGGGCAAGTCCTGGACGCATCTAGGCCTGCGCGACGGTCAGTCCATCGGCCAGGTAGCGATCGACCCCAAGAACCCCGACCGCGTCTTTGCCGCCGTCACAGGGCATCCTTACGGCCCCAACCCCGAGCGCGGCATTTATCGCACTCTCGACGGGGGTACCACCTTCAAGCAGGTCCTCTTCATCAACGACCGCACTGGCGGCTCCGACGTGGCGATCGACCCGCAGCACCCGGAGATCGTCTATGCCGGGATGTGGCAACGTCAGGAAGGCGCCTGGGAAAATGGGGCTTGGAGTGGAAGCGAGGGCGGATTTTACAAGTCGAATGACGGCGGCGATACGTGGACGAAGCTGACAGGCCACGGTCTCCCCGACAATATCCTCCAGGTTCAGATTGCCATTGCCCCCTCGGACTCCCGCCGCATCTACGCCGAGATCGCGGTCGTCGGCGGGACCGTCAAGCTCTTCCGCTCCGACGACTCCGGCGCGAACTGGGTCCACGCTCCCGTCGACGATACCCGCCCCGAGGCCCGCATCGGGGGCGGCGACGTCCCTGTCCCAAAGGTCGACCCCAAAGACCCCGACACGGTCTACGTCGCCAGCGTCGTCACCTGGAAGTCCACCGACGCCGGCCGCACCTGGACCGGTCTCCGCGGCTCCCCCGGCGGCGACGATTATCAAAACATCTTCGTCAACCCGAATAACACCGGCATCATCGCCCTCGCCAGCGACCAGGGCGTCATCATCTCTCAGAACGCGGGCAAATCGTGGAGCCAATGGTATAACCAGCCTACCGCCCAGATGTACCACGTTACCGCCGACAATGCCTTCCCATACCGCGTCTGCGGCGGCCAGCAGGATAGCGGCAGCGCCTGCGTCGCCTCCCGCTCCGACGACGGCCGCATCACCTTCCACGACTGGCATCCCGCCGGCGTCGAAGAGTACGGCTATGCCGCCCCCGATCCCCTCGACCCCGACGTAGTCTACGGCGGCAAAGTCACGCGCTACGACCGCCGCACCGGCCAGATCCAGAATGTCGAGCCCAAGCCCCTCCGTTCCTACCGCGTCCTCCGTACCCAGCCGCTGATGTTCTCCCCCGTCGACCCGCACAGCCTCTACTTCGCCGCCAATACCCTTTGGCTCACCCGTGACGGCGGCAAGAACTGGTCTGAAGTCTCCCCCGATCTCACTCGCGCCACCTACGATCTGCCGCCGACGCTCGCCGCATATAAAGACTCCCCCACGGCCAGGACCACCCGGCGCGGCGTCATCTACGCCCTCGGCCTCTCTCCGCTCGACGCCAAGCGTCTCTGGGCGGGCACCGACGACGGCCTCATCTGGACCACAGCCGACGGCGGGACTCACTGGGCCAATGTAACCCCACCCGCGCTCCAGCCCTTCTGGAAGATCTTCAACATGGACGCCGGGCACTTCGACGCCGCCACCGCCTATGCCGCCATCAACACCCTCCGCCTTGACGACATGCGCCCGCACCTCTTCCGCACCCACGACGCGGGCCGCACCTGGACCGAGATCGACAACGGCATGCCGCCCGCCGCCACCAGCACCATCCGTGAAGACCCCAAACGTAAAGGCCTCCTCTACGCCGGTAACGAGACGCAGGTCTTCGTCTCCTTCGATGACGGCGACCATTGGCAGTCGCTCCGCCTCAACATGCCGCCCTCCTCCGTTCGCGACCTCACCGTCAAGGGCGACGACCTTATCGCCGCCACCCACGGCCGCGGCTTCCTCATCCTCGACAACCTCACGC
>CAXTRY010000065.1:11829-15214 GCA_964246805.1 uncultured Acidobacteriaceae bacterium | reverse complement strand
GGTGAGGATTGAAGGGGTGGGTTCGGCGGGAACTAACAATGCTGAAAGTGCAGGGGGCATGAAGTTATTCGATCATAGATGGAGATGGATCAGGTGGTTCTCGGGTCCATGAACTGGCGCACGGTGAGGAGGGCAATGTTCTCGTAGGCGCCGAGCCTAAGAAGATGACGGTCGCCGCTGACGATGCAATCCGCTCTGACTGCAATGGCGCATTCGAGGACGCGGTCGTCGTCTGGATCTTCGAGTACGACCTTCAGGGTTGGTGTAGTGCTGACTACTTGTGCGGCGGCTTCCAGCTTGACACGAATTAGATTCGCATCCGAGTCTGTTGCGCCGAACTTCATGCGAAGTTTCTCGTCAAGTTCGTCGAGGAGAGTAGGTGAAGTGATGAGCGTGAAGGAGCCTTCGAGGGCTAAGGTTAAGAATGTGCCAGGCAGGCCGCCGAACATCAGAGCCGAGATGAAAATGCTGGTATCGGCGACGACACGGATCATCGGCTGCGGTCGCGGCGGTGTTCATCGGAGAGGCGTTCCACGTCGCCCTCTGAAGAGATGCCGAGAGCAATGCCTTGGGCGCGGGTACGCTGAAGGAGGGTTGTCCATTGCGGGTCACGGCTGCTGGTGGCGATGTAGCGCCGGAGCGATTCGAGGAGGAGATCGCTCATGGTGCGGTGTTCGAGGTCGGCGAACTCCCGCGCCTTGATCAGGAGATCGGGGGGAAGGGTGACCGAGATGGTGTCCGCAACATGCATGGAACCATTGTAGGATATGCGCAACACGGTGGCGAGCGCAGCCTAATCCATCCATATTGCGAGGATATGGCTGTTACGAACGCTGTGCACACGGGGATATACTCAGGTGACTGGAGCCTGGGTAATGGCGAGTTTGGTGGCGTTGAGCGAGGCGCGGGAGCATCTGGGCGAGTTGCTGGACAGGGCGGAGAATGGGGAAGAGATTCTGATCGAGCGCGCGGGGCGGGCATCAGTAAGACTTGTGCCGACTCATGCTTCTGAACCTTCATCCGCGAGGCGAATTGGAGGTCAGAACCTGCTTGGTATTACGTACATTGCGCCGGACTTCGACGAGCCTATGAGTGAGGAAGAGTTGAAGGAATGGGGTTACTAGCCATGACCAAGCCTATACAAATGTCGGCTCGACGATTCGGCTTTACGGAGTTGCCGGTCACGATGGACGATGGCGAGAACACGGGCTGCGCTTCCGCTACACCATAAGACCCCTTCGACAGGATGCTTGTAGCTCAGGCGATCGTAGAAGGTGTGTCCCTCGTGACTGCCGATCAAATGTTGCAGCAGTATGCCGTTACATTGCTTATGTAGCGTCACTATCCAGTAATGAATCACGACATCTATACGTTGCCCTTCGTGAATACAAATCGGGCTATGCTTTCAAAGTGCCAAGAGGCTAACAATGGCTCACTTTATCGATCAGATCGAGGCTGAGTACATGCAGGCGATGGGTGAGGAGCTGGGCCTCCTATACTCACGCTTATCCGCGGAATGCGCTCATTTACATGTCAACTGGAACGAATATATGGTTCTTTTCGGCGCGAATGAAGAAACGATAGGGCTTCTCAACAAATCCATTCCGTCCTTCTCACGGATGATGCAAGATACTCTGTTTGAAAATGTGCTCGCGCATCTATGCCGTCTGCTTGATCCACCTTCAACATTTGGAAAAGACAATCTCACCGTACAACGGTTACCGAATTTGGCCGCGGCAGTTCTAAAGCCGACTTTGGAAGAAGCGATTGAGCGTGTACAAGCCAAAGCAGAGTTCGCGCGAGACTGGCGTAATAAGCTCATTTCTCATAGCGATCTCCACTTAAAACTAGGTAGGGCAACTAAGCCGCTTGAACCTGCGAGTAGGCTACAAGTCAAAGAAGCGCTACGAGGATTGACAGACGTACTGAACATAGTTGAATGGCACTATGCTCGTGCTACAACCTCCTATGAATTTGTTGTACCACTTGGCGGTGCCGTTGCGTTACTACGTATTTTAGAAAAAGCAAGACAAGCTAAGAAAACTCGCCGAGAAAGGCTGCTCAACAACTGCCCTTTACCTGAAGACTTAAGATGACGGTGCAGCGATTTGTACGATCAAACTTCCATTGCAAATTGACTGGATGCCCGACCGCTCTGCGTCGGTTCGGTGGCCAAGGCCAGCACCAGGCGTTCGAGGACGAGGAGTTTGTTGGCGGGGCTGGAGCGGAGTTCGAGGTCGGCGCGGGCGATCTGGCGAAGGGCGTGGGTGAGGGCGCGGCGGGTGCGATAGCGGCGGGCCTGGCGGATGAGCTCGTCGGCGGCGAAGGGGGGCATGCGAAAGCCTTGCCATAGGGCTGGCCAGAGGGCGCGGGCGTCGCGGACGTTTCGCTCGGAGATGATGAGCATCTGGCGGAAGGTGCGGGCGAGCATGTAGAGGTGGCCGATGGCGGCGTCCTCGCCCCCGTCGGAGGCGTTGAGCAGGCCGTGGAGCAGGGCGAGCGCCCGGGGGCGGTCGCGGAGGGAGATGGCGTCGGTGAGCTCGTAGAGGGAGCGTTGCTTGGCGGCGAGAACCATGGTTTCCACGTCACCGAGCGTGATGCGCGTCTTCATTGCCTCACCACCCGGCGGACCCCACCCCGCGGCAATAAGGCCGCCGCGAGAAGGGGGCATCCCCGTTCCGGAATCCTCAGGTTCATAGTTCATCACGCCGGCCGCGGGCTGGGCGGTGACGTAGAGGAGGAGCTTTTCGAGCTCGCCGGCGATGAGCATCATGTCCGCGCCGAGAGCGTCGGCGAGCTCACGGGCGGCGTCGGGGTCAATGGCGGTGTGGCGTGCCTCGGCGGTGGCGGCGATCCACCGGACGGCGTCGGCTTCGTCGACGCGAGCGAGGTCGACCATGCCGCAAGACTCGCCGAGCGCCTCGCGGATGCGGTCGTAACGCTCTTTATCCTGATAATCCATCTTGCGGAGGTCGACGGGAATGTGAAGGTGGTCGGCGATGAAGAGGAGGAGAGACTGCGGGTTGGGCGAGCGGAAGTAGGCGTCGATAGCCGCAAACTCTTCTTTCTTGCTTCCGCGACCGTAGAGGGCTTTGACGCCGCGGATGAAGAAGACCTGGAAAGGAGCCATCAGCGACGGGGTCTGGGCGCGGTCGAGAAGCTCGAAGATGGAGGTGTCGGCGAGGTCGGCGTCGGTGAGGCAGAAGTCGCGGAGATCGGGCGGGACGAGGGTGGCCACGACGCCTTTGCGGCAGCGCTCGTAGAGAAAGACTTCGTCGCCGGCGAGGACATAGCCGGGGCGGAGATTGGGCGAGACGATCTCGGCGAGAAAGCGATCAGCGGAGGCGAAGCTGCGGAGAGCGGGCATCGAGGCGGGAGCGGGCAT
>CAXTRY010000065.1:0-11729 GCA_964246805.1 uncultured Acidobacteriaceae bacterium | reverse complement strand
GAGCGGGCATCGAGGCGGGAGCGGGCATTCAGAAGGACTCCAGCATATCGGCGACGACGGCCTGGGCAAAGTCGCGGGCGATGCGGCGGACGGCGGGCGCGTCCTCCTGGATAAAGCCGTTGAGGTCCTGGGTGGATTGGAATTGCTCGCGGTAGCCGAGGGCGTCGTTCTGGTAGAGGACGCGGCCGTTATGGGCGGTGAGGACGACTTTGGCGGTGATGGTGATGAGGTAGCTGGCGGTCTGGCCGCTGGAGGAGTCGTAGGTGAGCGGAGCGACGGACTCGGATAGGATGGTGCCGCGGAGGACGGCGTCGGCGTCGCGGTCGGTATTGGCGATGATGTATTTAGTGCGGGTGTTGAGCTCGCGGACGACGGCCTGGGTGAAGGTCATCTCGGTGTGGAAGTTCTGGACGCGGGTGGTGAAGACGGGCACGGCGAGGGTGCGGACGTTTACGGGCAGGTGCGCGGCGGAGCCTGCGGCGTGATAGCCGCAGCCGGTAAGGGCGAGGAGCAAGGTGGGAAGAAAGAGGCGCATCCGCTGAGCCTATTGTCGCACTATCGGAATCAGCCGAGATGTTGAAGATGAGTGTCTTTGAAGGTGGTTGGGTACTTGAAGCCGTAGCCGAGGAGACGGTCGAAGGCGATGTGGCTGACCCAGATGATGCCGATGGCGGCGACAAGCGGATGGTGCTGAAAATAACCGTAACCGAAAAGCGGGATGGCGAGGAAGAGAGAGTGGCCGAGGTTGTAGAGAGATGCGCCTACACGGTCATCGACGAGGTAGCCGAGCATAAAGAGGTCCGGCGCGAGGAACAGCAAAGCGAACAAACCCCAACCAAAGTGGAAGTGGCTATAGAGAAGAATAGAAACGCAGAACAAGGCGACTTCTTCCAAGCGTAGCAGGAGGGCGGGGCGCTTAAGCATGGCGGTTCCTCGAATCCTCTTAAAGAGACCGAGGCAGCCTCACAGGCCGCCTCGGTCTCTTTGCCAAATGGGGGTGATTATGCCGGGCTGGGTTGGCCTTCGCCGAAGCCGGGCTTGCGTCCGGGTCCAGTTTCGGGTTTGAGGATCTTTTGGGTCTCGCCGGAGCCGGGATCGACGCTCGAAAGCGGGGACCGAGTAGCTGGGAGCTCTTTGCCTTCGATGATCATCTTGATTTCGAGAGCATCGAGGGTCTCTCGTTCAAGCAGGGCGGCGGACATGCGGTGCATGATGTCCTGGTTGGTTTCGAGAATGGTGTAGGCGGCCTTGTACCCGGCATCCACGAAGGAGCGGACTTCGGCGTCGATCTGGCGGGCGGTGTCGTCGGAGAAGTCGCGGGACTGGCCGATCTCGCGACCGAGGAAGACCTCCTGCTCTTTCTTGCCGAAGGTCATGGGGCCGAGTTTGGACATGCCGAATTCGCAGACCATCTTGCGGGCGAGATCGGTGGCGCGTTCGATATCGTTGCCCGCGCCGGTGGTCATCTTCTTGAGGAAGATCTCCTCGGCGCAGCGTCCGCCCATCAGGGTGGCCATGCGGGTTTCGAGATAGTCCTTGGTGACGGTATGGTTGTCTTCCTCGGGAAGATAGACGGTGACGCCGAGGGCCATGCCGCGCGGGATGATGGTGACCTTATGAAGGGGGTCGGAGTGTTCGCGAAGAGCGGAGACGAGGGTGTGACCGGCCTCGTGATAGGCGGTTACCTTCTTCTCTTCATCGGTAAGGAGCATGGATTTACGCTCCGCGCCCATCATCACCTTGTCCTTGGCGACTTCAAAGTCGTACATATGAACAGCTTTGCGGTTGAAGCGGGCAGCCGTGAGGGCGGCTTCGTTGACCATGTTGGCGAGGTCCGCGCCGGAGAAGCCCGGTGTACCGCGAGCGAGGACGTTGAGATTTACGTCTTCGGCCATCGGAACTTTCTTCGAGTGGACCTTGAGGACCTCTTCGCGGCCACGGATATCCGGGCGGTCGACAATGACGCGGCGGTCGAAACGGCCGGGGCGGAGGAGGGCGGGATCGAGCACGTCGGGGCGGTTGGTGGCGGCAACCAGGATGACGCCGTCGTTGGCCTCGAAGCCATCCATCTCGACGAGGAGCTGGTTGAGGGTCTGCTCGCGCTCGTCGTGTCCACCGCCAAGGCCGGCACCGCGATGACGGCCTACCGCGTCGATTTCGTCGATAAAGATGATGCAGGGAGCGTTTTTCTTACCCTGCTCGAAGAGGTCGCGGACTCGCGATGCGCCAACGCCGACGAACATCTCGACAAAGTCCGAGCCGGAGATAGAGAAGAAGGGAACATTGGCCTCACCGGCGACCGCGCGGGCGAGCAGAGTCTTGCCCGTGCCCGGAGGTCCGACGAGCAGGACGCCCTTAGGGATGCGACCACCAAGCTTTTGGAACTTCTGCGACTCGCGCAGGAACTCGATGATCTCCTTAAGTTCTTCCTTAGCCTCGTCGACGCCGGCTACGTCCTTGAAGGTGATCTTCTTCTGCTGCATGGAGAGCAGGCGGGCGCGCGACTTGCCGAAGCTCATGGCCTTGTTACCGCCCGACTGCATCTGGCGCATCAGGAAGAGCCAGAGACCGAGCATCAGCACGACGGGCGCGAACTGAATGAGTATGCCCAGCCAGGCATTCGAGTTCTGGTCCTTCACGTTGATATTGACGCCATGGTCGCGCAGCGTCTTGTACATGTCCTGATAGCTGGTCAGAATCGTGGTGTGAAAGAGCGACTTATCCGTATAGTGACCGGTGACCTGTTCACCGTTGATGGTCACGTCCGCGATTTTGCCTTGGTCGGCATCGTTGAGCATCTGGGTGAGGCTGATGCCTTTGTCGGGACCGGCGTTCGATCCCTTGACGAACTGCCAGAGAATGACGAGGCAGGCAATCATGAAGACGCCGGTGAGTATCTGCTTAACGGTTGAATTCAAGTGCATCTCCCAAATCTCCGGTCTGATGAAGCTGGACTGCGGTAAACCGGAGCCGACGCGAACATGCGCACGGCGTTACCTGCTGATTAGACGATGAACCGGGGCGAAGGTGGAGCCGATCCGGTCACGGACATATTATAGGACTATCGAACTCGTTCAAATTGATCTGATTCTACTCCGCGCTTATCGATTCATCGGAGGATTTGTTCCGAATGCTCGCGGGAGTTCGATAACGCTACAGCGAAGTTGACCGGGATGGAACCGAATTGGGCTGGCGGAGGAGTTGCAGTTCGCGCACGGAGCGCTGAGCGCGAAGGCCATTCGGGAGCTGGAGGCTGGTGGCGGAGGCCTTCGGTTCAATCAGGGCGATGAGGCGGGCGACGTCGTCGAAGTTCAGGCGGACGCCGAGTTGGCGAGCGGCCGCGCGGAGGATACGCCGGCGGGTGCTGAGGTCGAGGGCGCGGAGCCGTTCGAGCTCGATAGCGATGGCCTGCTCGCCGGGGGCGGTGCTGTTGGCACGGCCGCCGCCTCGGACGGGTTTGCCAGGCAGGAGCAGTTGCGGAAGGAGTTGGCCGGTAGCGCGCTGCCAGTGATCTTCGTCGGCGCGGGCAAGCTCGGCGAGGTTGGCCAGGGTGCGATCCAGAGCGGGGTTGAAATCACGGAGGATGGGCAACAGTCGATGGCGGACGCGGTTGCGGGTGTAGAGGGTCTCGGCGTTGGTACTGTCGTCGCGCCAGGGCTGGGCGGCGGCGTTGAGGAAGGCTTCGATTTCGGCGCGCCGGACACTGAGGAAGGGACGGAGAATCGTGCCGGTGCGGGTGGCGGTTTTGACGGTTACAGCAGGGTGGATGGCGCTGAGGCCTTCGGTCCAGGCCCCGCGCAGCAGCTTGAGAAGAACGGTCTCGGCCTGGTCGTCGAGGGTGTGAGCGGTGAGGACGGTATCCACGCGGCCGTCGGCAATGAGCGAGTGGAAGAAGGCATAGCGGAGATGGCGGGCGGCCTCTTCGATGGACTCGCCGGTGGCTTGGACGCGGTCGGGAACGCTGGCGTGGTGGACGTGGAGGGAAACGTCAAGGCGGCCGCAGAGGTCGCGGACGAAGAAGAGGTCCTGGTCGGCCTCGTCGCCGCGCAGGCCGTGGTGGACATGGGCGGCGGAGAGGCCGATGCCGAGGGCTTCGCGCTGGGCATGGAGGGTGAGGAGCAAGGCGACGGAGTCGGCTCCGCCGGAGACGGCGGCGCAGAGACGGTCGCCGGGACGGATGCCGGAAGATTCAAGGGATGGGTGCCGCATTCTCCTTATGGTAGCGAAGGCGGACGGCGGGAAGGTTAAGCACCTTTCTCTCTTATCTCAGCCGTATTCTCTCCCGAAAACGCCCACGGCCCGGTCTTTCATGCTGTCCTCGACATGAGGCGTCCTGCTACCGTAGCTAGAGCTAGCGATAGTCTGTGGAAACTTCGGGAGTCGCTGCTCCATGCGCGGGAGCCTGGAATCCAGAACTGACGTCGAGGCACTCGATGAGAAGGAGAAGAAGTATGCGCGGCAAGAAGGCGCTCATTGTGAAATTCGGCCAGATCGGGGATGTCATTATGGCGATTCCAGCCGTTCGTTTACTTCATGAGCAAGGATTTGAGATTCATTGGGCGTGCGGAAAAGCCGTACAACCTGTGCTCGCCTGTTATTCATGGATTCACGTGATTCCAGTAGACGATAAAAGCATTTTGTTTGGAGGGTTGTCGACAAGAGCGGCCGGCATCTTCGCTTTATGGAGATTGATCCTAGTCAAGAAGTACGATTTCTGCGCGACTCTTTACTACGATAAGCGGTACCGGCTTCTCACGTTTCCGGTGCGTGCCAGTCGAAAACTGATGTTATCGCTGCATTCCCGGGCGCTTACCCTACTTCCGGGTCGTCACCATACAGACGAGTATGTCCGAATTCTTTTGGGTGAACCGGATAGCTGTCGCGAGAAGAGCACAGGGCCAGTGCTTCCGGATCGATTGCCACCATCTCCCCTTCCGGAGAAGAGCACGGTCAGACGCATCGCGATTGTTCCCGGCGGAGTCAACAATCTTGTGAGAGAGCAGAGTACCGGTCTACTCCCGGAGCGGCTCCTACGATGCTGGCCGGTTGAATGCTATGTAGTGTTGGCGCGAGCCTTGCTGCAACGAGGCTGGGAGGTGATTCTTCTGGGAGGTCCGGAGGATGCCTGGACTCGTTCCTATTTCAAGCACATGACCGTGACAGATTGCCTTGGAACCCTGTCTCTTCCACAAGTGATCAGCGTTTGCGATGCTTCCGATGCCGTGATCACGCATGATACCGGACCTCTGCATCTTGCCGGCCTCAGCACGACCTGCCTGGTGGGCATATTCGGTCCTACAGACCCGGCTACGAGGGTGCCGCGACGCCCACATGCCGTTGGAGTTTGGGGAGGCCGGGGGTTCGCTTGCCGCCCCTGCTACGACGGCCGGGACTTTGCCCCATGTATCTTCAACGGATGCATGCACCAGGTCACTCCCGACCTAGTCCTTCACGCGCTCGATGCGGAGCTCGAGATACAGGCTCGCGGTGCGGCAAGTGTCTGGAAGATCGTCGTTCCCGATCTTCAGGTGTAACCTGCCAATAACTGTCTCCATGACGACGAGAATGGCTACCGAGGCTGACGCAGAGCTGATTGCCGAGCAGCGACGGCAGATGTTTGTGGACTCCGGACAGGCGACCGCGACCGCCATGCAAACGATGGTGGACAATTTCGTTCCTTGGGTAAAGCCCCGGCTCGCAAATGGAACGTATGTCGGATGGATCGTCGAGACCGTCAAGATCGTCAAGGAGGAGGGCCGTCCGGTCGCCGGTGCGGGAACGTGGCTCATGGACTTCCCGCCGCACTGGATGGATGCACAGCCGGTCCGCGCTTACCTGCTGAACTTCTACGTCGATCCGGCGTTTCGCGGCAAAGGGCTGGCCTACAGGCTGCTGCGGCTTGCGATTGAGGACGCCCGGCGGCGCGGCATCGGCGTAGTGTCGCTTCATGCCTCCCGATTTGGGAAGCCGCTCTATGAGCGCAATGGGTTTGAGCAAACCAATGAGATGATTTTGCAGTTGAATGGAGAGCCTCGCGGCTGAGACGGCGAGGTCATCTTGTATACTCCGATGGCTATGCGTGTTTATGTAATTCTTCCGGCGGCGGGTATGGGAACGCGGATGGCCGCGACGATCGGGGGGCCGAAGCAGTTTGTCGCACTGGGCGGCGTGCCAGTGCTGATCTATTCGCTGCGTGCCTTTGCGGCGGTCGAGCGGGTGGTGTCGATCTGGGTGGCGGTGCGACGGCAGGAGATGGCACGGGTCGAGGATCAGGTGAAGGAGTATGGACTAGGTGACCGGGTGCATGTGGTGGAGGGCGGCGATAATCGGCAGCATTCGGTGCATAACGCGCTCACGGCCCTGGTTTGCGAGCCGGATGACGTTGTGCTGGTGCACGACGCCGTGCGGCCGCTGATTGATAGGGGAATGATTGAACGGACGATCGATGCGATTGCGAAGCATGGGGCGGCGATCGTAGGGCTGCCGGCGGTCGATACGATCAAGCAGGTGGAGCGGACGGCCGACGGAGCCATCATTGCGTCGACGATCCCGCGAGAGCGTGTAGTGCAGGCGCAGACGCCGCAGGGGGCGCGGTATGGGCTGCTGAAGCGGGCGTTCGACGAGGCGGAGGCGGATGAGTTTGCCGGGACGGACGAGGCGAGTCTGCTGGAGCGGGCCGGAGTGGAGGTTGCGGTGGTGCAGGGAACGGCACGCAACTTCAAGATTACGCAGCCTGGGGATCTGGAACTGGCGGAGTTTTACCTGGAGAGTATGCGATGAGTATGAGGATTGGGTACGGTTTCGATTCGCATTCCTTTAAGGCGGGGGTGCCGCTGGTGATTGGCGGGTTGCCGATCGAACACCCGGAGGGATTGGCTGGGCATTCGGATGGCGACGTGCTGCTCCATGCAATTACGGACGCGCTGTTGGGGGCGGTGTCGGCGGGGGATATTGGGACGTTCTTTCCACCGTCCGATCCGCGCTGGAAGGGGGCGGCTTCGAGCGTGTTTCTTCAGACGGCGCTGGAAGAGATCGCCACCGCCGGGTACAAGATCGTGAATGTGGATACGGTGGTGGTGATGGCCAAGCCGAAGATCGTGCCGATTGCGAATGAGCTGCGGGAGAGCGTCGCGCGGCTGCTGGGGGTGAAGCCGGGCGAGGTAGGCATTAAGGCCAAGACGCCTGAAGGATTGAACCAGGACGGGGTGGCGGTAGCCCATGCCACGGTGCTGCTGGAGTCGATTACGGTGCCGGAGCTGCCGGGACTGATGACGATGGAGGCGGAGGCGGATACAGACGGCGTCGCCGACGGCGAGATGGACGTGGTGGTGCGCGGGCTGGTGGGCGATTCACGGGATGTGTCGGCGCTGGGGCGGAAGGTGCCCAGCTTCGATACGGACGATCTGACGTAAGACGGAGGCTTGGTGCGGATACTGCTGCTTGCGGCGTTGGGATACGGGATAGCGGCGGGAGCGCAGGTCGATCCGCTTTTGCCTTCGGGATCAAAGCCGATGGCGGCGTGTACGACGGTGCCGGCGGAGGCGACCCCGGCGGAGGCGACCTGCTACCGGACGACGCCGGATTACGCGGCGACCATGGCGTATCTGCGCGGCGTGGCGGCGGGCGCGCCGGGGCAGGTGCGGATCGAGCCGTTCGGGACGACCGGGGAGGGGCGCGAGTTGGATGTCGTCGTGGTGTCGAAGGACGGCGTGTTCGACCCGGCGGCGTTGCATGCGGCCAAGCGGCCCATTGTGCTGGTGCAGAACTCCATCCACGCGGGCGAGATGGATGGCAAGGATGCCTGCCTGGCGCTGTTGCGTGACATGGTCGTGACCGGGACAAAGGCGGCGCTGCTCGACCGGGCGGTCTTCATCTTTATCCCGATCTACAACGCCGACGGGCACGAGCGGCGCGGCGCGTACAACCGCATCAACCAGAACGGGCCGGAGGAGATGGGCTGGCGCGGCAACGGCACCAACCTGAACCTGAACCGCGACTACCTGAAGGCCGACGCGCCGGAGACGCGGGCATTCCTGGCCATGTTCCACCGCTGGCTGCCGGACTTCTTCGTCGACGACCATGTGACCGACGGGGCGGATTACCAGTATGACGTGACCTTCACCATCGACTATGGACCGAACGTCCCGGCGGGTACGGTGGCGTGGGTGGACACGGTAGCCACGCCCGCGCTTGAGAAGTACGTGGACGCGCATGGGCATCTGGCCGCGCCGACGTACATCACCTTCACAGACGACGCCGATCCGGCGAAAGGCCTCGCCTTTAACGACGATCCCCCGCGCTTCTCGACCGGGTACATGATCCTCGAAGGGCGACCGGGGATGCTGGTCGAGCTGCACATGTTGAAAGACTACCGGACGCGCGTGGAGGGCAATTACCAGATTCTCGCGGGGCTGATGGAGCTTGTGAATCGCGAGGCGGATACGCTGATCGGGCTGAACGCGGCGGCGGATCGCGAGGCTTCGGCTCTGAGTTCGCAGAAGAGCTTCCCGCTGGCGGTGGGTTGGGGCGGCCAGACAACGCCGTTCGTCTTACACGGCTACAAGTACACGCGGGCGAAGAGCGACATCTCCGGCGGCATTCGCATTGACTGGACGCACGATCGGGTGGATACGAACGTGCCGCTGCAAGTCGGCTTCAAGGTGACGAACGCGGTCGCGCTGCCCGCCGCGTACATCGTTCCCGCCCAGTGGACCAAGGTGATCGACGTGTTGGCCGCGCATGGCGTGGCGATGGAGCGGACGTCCTCGCCCTGGACGGTAGAGGTCGAGAGCTATCGCTGCTCCGGCATGCGGTGGCAGGAGCCGCCTTTCGAGGGCCACCATCCAACCTTCAACGGCGAGGCGGCGCGCTCGCCCGGCAAGTTCGGCGCGTGCGAGATCGTGACGGAGCGGCGGACGTATCCGGCTGGCTCGGCCGTTGTGAAGCTCGACCAGCGGCTGTCGAAGGTGGCCGTGCACTGGCTGGAGCCCTCCGCGCCCGATTCAGCTCTGCAATGGGGGTTCTTCGACGCGATCTTCGAGCAAAAGGAGTATGGCGAAGACTACGTGGTCGAGCGCCTGGCGCGGGAGATGCTGGCACGCGATTCTCAGCTCAAAACGGAGTTTGAGACGAAGCTCAAGACCGACAAGGGATTTGCGGCGAGTCCGGGAGCGCGGCTACAGTTCTTCTACGACCGCTCGGATTGGTACAAGGCCAACCGTGTGGGGATGTATCCAGTGGGGCGGCTGGGGAGTTTGGTTGGGGTGCCGGCTGGAACTCTCACTCTTAGGCATAAATGATCTTGCCTAAGATGACTGGCCGTGACGCGCCGGTGGCGGCTGGAAGATTCCCAGGCAGCCGGTGCCAGGTGAGCCAGGCGAGCAGGGCGAAAGCCACGGCCTCCTTCGCCTGCACCGGAATGTCCAGTTCATCGGTGGTACCGACGCGGACTCCGAGGGCTGTGAGGCCGTCCGTGAGCGTGCGCATCAGGGTGGGGTTCTGTGCGCCGCCGCCCGCGACGAGGAACTCGGTGGGGGCGAGCGGAGCGCGCCGGCCGAGGTGCGTCCAGACGAAGCGGCGGTAGCTGTCGAGGATCGAGGCGGCGGTGAGAGCGATGGCGGTGGCGACGATGTCCGGGTTCGCAGCGCCTGCGGCTCGGCATAACGTAACGAAGCGGGCGGTGTAGGCCTCGCCGAACTGCTCGCGGCCGCAAGACTTTGGCGGCGCGGCGGCGAAGTACGGGTCGCCGAGCAGCGTGTCGACGACCGGCTGGAGGACGCTGCCCCGCGCGGCGACCCGGCCGTCGTGGTCCATCTTCTTGCCGTAGAGCCGCATCATGCAGGCGTCGACGACCATGTTGGCCGGGCCGGTGTCGAAAGCGAGCACGCTGTCGGCGTCGCCCCCGGCCGGAATGGCGGTCAGGTTGGCGATGCCGCCGAGGTTCTGGAGGACGCGGTTCACCTTGGCCGATCGGAACAGCGCGTAGTCGAGCATGGGGACCAGCGGCGCGCCCTGGCCGCCCGCCGCGAGGTCCGCCGGGCGGAAGTCCGAGACGACGGGGACGCGGAGCCGTTCGGCGATCAGGCTCGCTTCGCCTAGTTGCCACGTGGCGCGGACGGGCGCGCCGAGGTACTTGGCGGGCACGGCTTGATGGTAGATAGTCTGGCCGTGGCAGCCTGCGAGGTCGAGCTTTAAGCCGAACTGCTCGGTGGCCTTCGCGACGCAGTCGGCGTAGAGCGCGCCGAGCCGCCAGTGCAGCCGGGAGAGGTCAGCCACAGAGATCGCAGTTGCATCCATCGCCGCGAGCACGGCTTTGCGGACGGCCGCCGGGTAAGGAAAGGCGGCGTGGCCGAGGAGCCTGAGCTTCGGGCCGCCGTCCGCGCCCATGCGGATGCGGCAGAGCGCCACGTCCACCCCGTCGGCGGAGGTGCCGGACATGATGCCAGCGACGATCATCGATCCGAGCTTTGTTTGAGAGGCGCTCACCTATTCAGAATACTGATCTGCGTACGGGACTTTCCTGCGCCCAGATGACGAGAACGGCGTTTATCAGGACCTATCGTCTGCGGACAGGCTCATGGACGAGTGCGCCGAGGCTCGCAACTGCAATTACCGAGAAGATAATCGCCAGAGTCCATATGAACACCGCCCCGAGAACTGCTCCACCTACGGCAAGGCTCATGTTGAAGGAGAAGTGTGCCATCATCGTGCTTAACACGTGACCATTCGTGCGGTTGAACAACAATGCGAGGAAAACGCCGAACGCAGCGACCATGAGGAGGAATGCTGCCGGCGGCATGTGCTGCTGAGGCATACCGGGGAAGTAGAAGGATGGCAAATGCCAGAGTGCCCAAGTGGTTCCCATTATGATCGCCGCGACCCGAGGACTGAATTTGCTTTGAAGGCGCGGGAGGAGAAAACCTCTCCATCCCAACTCCTCTCCCATTGCGCCAGTAAACAATTGAAGCGTCACCGTGAATGGCAAAGCCGCAGCCGGAATGAAAGGAGCACCTTCGTGCAAATGCCTGGAAGTGGTGATGGCAAGAGCTACGGAAGCAATCGGAACCATGATCCCTATCAGGTACCACGACCTATGCTCCGAGAGTCTTCGTAAAAGCAGGCCGAATAATTTGCGCGCTCCTGATGCCCCGCTGAAAATGAGCGACAAAATCACCGCAATCACGGTGGGTGACCACACCGTGACGAACAGGAATGTGAAGAGTGCCCACAGATGTCCTTCTGCCATAGACGAACGAAAAAGTATGCAGGCTGCCCATGTAACAGCATTTGCGAGAACGACGTAAGCTAGGATGGCCGTCCATCCCGAAGGCGTGTCACCTTCAAATTTAGAAGTACGATCCAGCGACCCGTTCGACACCTATTCCTCCTCAAGACAGAGCTAAGGATGGCTGCGGGCCATTCTCTGATGCCTGTTGTACGTTGCCGCATAGGGGTTTGTTCCGTCCCATAAGGAACGACAAGTCGCATTATCGTCACTAATAGTCGGACATGTTCCAGTATCCTACGTCATGCTTTTAGCTCGCGTTGGAGGTCGGCGACTAGGTTGAGGGCATCGCGGGGGGTGGTAGTGTCTATGTCGATGGCCGCTATCCGGTCGACGATGCGTTGGGACAATGGGGTGAACATGGTCATCTGGAGCTTGGGCGCGGGGGCTTGGAGGGCGCTGGCGACCTGCTGGGTCTCGGCGCGCTCGTGGAGCTTGAGGACTT
>CAXTRY010000064.1:0-15488 GCA_964246805.1 uncultured Acidobacteriaceae bacterium | reverse complement strand
GGCATTGGGGTGGCGCGGCTTTCAGGGCCGGAGGCGTTACGGATCGTTGCGCCGCTGGTTCGTCTGCGAAGACCGTTGGCGGCGGGGCGGGCGCGCTTTGGGGAGATCGTCGACATTGCCACTGGCGAGGTGCTGGACGAAGCGGTGGTGACGTTCTTTGCCCAGCCGCAGAGCTATACGGGCGAGGACGTGGTGGAGATCGCGGTCCATGGCGCTCCCGTGTTGCTGGAGTATCTGTTGCGGGCGTGCTGCGCGGGCGGGGCGCGGCTGGCGTTGCCGGGGGAGTTTACCGAGCGGGCGTTTCTCTCCGGACGGCTGGATTTGACGCAAGCCGAGGCAGTAGCGGACCTGATCGAAGCGTCAACGCTCGAGCAGGCGCGGGTAGCGGCGCGGCAGCTGGGTGGGGCTTTGTCGCGCACGGTCAATCTAGTTAAGGAGCGGTTGGTCGGCCTGATCGCGGAGATGGAGGCGGGGATCGATTTCGCGGAGGACGATATTGCCGTGATGGGGGCGGAGACGCTTCTCACGGCCATCGCCGGCGTGGCTGGCCCGTTGGAGAAGCTGGCGCGGAGCTTCGCTTATGGACGGGTGCTGCGGGAAGGCTTCACGCTGGCATTGGTAGGGCGGCCGAACGCGGGCAAATCGAGCCTTTTCAACCGTCTGCTGGAGCGGGACCGGTCGATCGTGACGGCGGCCCCGGGAACGACCCGCGATACCGTGACCGAGCGGGTGGCGATTGGGGGCATTCCGGTGGAGCTGGTGGATACGGCGGGGCTGCGGGCAGGCGTTGCCGGCGTGGACGAGGCGGAGCGGCTGGGCATGGCGCGGTCGCGCGAGGCGATGGCGGAAGCTTCAGTGGTGGTGCTGGTCGTGGACGCGGGAATGCCGGTCCATGAGGAGGATCTGGTGCTCGCGCGCGGGATGGCGGGTCGCTCGCTGATTGTCGCCATGAATAAGAGAGATCTTCCGGGTGGGGCGGCTCCCGTTGCGGGAGAACTGGAGGGGCTGCCGCTGGTTTGGACCTCGGCGATGACGGGCGAGGGAGTTGCGGAGTTGCGCGGCGCGATCCTGGCGCTGCTTGGGGGCGGCGACGCGCCCAATGTCATGGTTACGAACCTGCGGCAACAGCAGGCGATTGGGGAGGCTCTGCGCGGATTGCGATCGGCTAGCCTAGCGGTTAAAGACAGAATTCCGCACGAGATGCTGCTGCTGGACCTGTACGCGGCATTGCGGCAACTCGATGAGCTGACGGGCGCAACGACAACGGAGGACGTGTTGCGGCTGATCTTCGGCCGGTTCTGCATTGGAAAGTAATACGGCTTTCAGGGTACGCGGAAGCGCGAATGCTTTTTCTCTTTGCGGAGTCCGAAGGCCCGTTGCGTTCGAGTTCTCAGTGGTTTGATCAGGACTTAGCTCCTTTATAGCCGGATATGGAAGAGCGGCGTCTGGCGGCCGAAGGAGCGATGTTCCTCCGGCCGTGCACGGGCTAAGCGGTCGCGGCTTGCGCGATGGCGGGTTCAAACTCGCCCAGCAGCTCGGGCAGCGTCGTTTTACCCATGTCGATCGCGGCGGTGCCGCCCGCCAGGACAACGCTCACGTCCGTGATGCCGATAAAACCGAGGATTTGCTTCAGGTAGCTGACGGCTACGTTGTACCCTTCGGCAGGCGAGCCGGGCTTATAGTCTCCACCGGAGGCCAGGATGATTGTTACCTTCTTACCTTTGACCAATCCCTCGTAACTGGAGGTGAAGGTGACGCCGATCCGGACGATGTGATCGATGTAAGCTTTCACATTGGCCGGTACGGAGAAGTTGTACATGGAGGTGCCGAGCACGAGGTGGTCGGCGGCCATCAGCTCCGCGATAAGTTCGTTCGAGATGGCCAGGGCTTGCTTTATCTCGGGCGAATGCTGCTCGGCGGGGGTGTAGGCACCCATGATCCAGGGCAGGTCGACGAAGGGCAAGGTGGTCTTCATTAAATCGCGGACGACGACGGTACCGCCGGTATGCTGGGCTTTCCAATCTTCAATAAACTTGGCGGTGAGCTTGCGGGAGACGGAGTAATCGCCGCGGGGGCTGGATTCAATCGCGAGAAGGCTAGGCACGGAGGACCTCACTGGTTCGGTTAGAGGAGAAATCGCGCTGCTTTGAGGAGCGGGCGCTTTGAGGGGGAACGGCTTGGAGAAGAGGCGCGTCAAAAAGTTCATGGGTTTAGACCTTCGCGGGCAATGGGGTCGCCTGAAAAAGTCCTGAAAAGGCTCCACGGACACGGAGGAAGACCAAGAGCCAAAGGAGTATCGCAAAAAAGGCCATTGGCAAGCCTTCATGGGCCATCAGGCTGTGATACAGCAGGACATTGACCAGCACCGGCCCAAGTAAGGTGAGCGCCAACGGCACAAAGCGATTGACCAGCAGCAACACGCCGGCAATCAGCTGGATCAGGAAGACGAGAACGAAATAGTGCGAGGCCGCCATGACGGTTAGGTACTGCAGCGCCAGCGGCGTAGACGGGGGAGGTTGATGGATAAAGTTAAGGAATCCATTCAGCCCGAATACGGTGAACAGAAGTCCAAGCAGGTAGCGTGCGATGGTAGAAGCTATGTTCATGCGTATCCCTCGAACATACAGTTGCCGACTTCGCAACGGTTGTTGGCATAGTAGATCATACATCTGACGGTAAGGCAACAGGTGTTGGGAGTATAGTCAAAGCGTGGCATCTTTGCCGATGAAGGATCAGGAGTACCTCGACCCGCGTGTACGACGCACACGGCAGATGCTGGAGAACGCCCTGCAAGAGCTTCTCGTGAAGAAGCCGTTCGAGAAGATTTCCGTGGGCGATATTGCCGAGAGCGCGACGTTAAATCGTGCGACCTTTTATGCGCACTATATGGACAAATTCGACCTGCTGGAAGGGATGGTAGCTTCCCAGTTTCAGGGATTGTTATTGAAAAGCGGTGTGCTTTTCGACGGGACCTGCCCATCGGCTCTATATGGCATCGCGCTTGCCGTCTGTGATTTTCTGGCCGATCTGCCATTCTGTTCCGAGCAGCGCCAGATTTCGCAGCATTTGGAGTTAGCAATGGTCAGGATTGTTCGCGGCATGATTGCGGATGGGCTGGGTAAACATGAGCAAAATTCAAGTGTAGACGCAGCGATGCTAGCAGCGGTGCTGGCTGGGGCAATCTATGGCGCTGCAAAGCAGTGGGTCCGCACGGCTGACCGTCCCGGAGCGGAGCAGGCTGCGGCCAGTATCATGAAGCTGCTTGCGCCCATGCTGGCAACGAGCTAAGGTTCGAACCGGTCGCGCAATATCCTCTCAACGAAGTTAGCGCAGTTGACTGGCGATGGAACGGGTAAGTGGAGTCTGTTCACTCCCCGTGTGGCGCGTGGTGACCGTTTCGAGGAGGGCGATCCAGGTCTCTTCCATAGCCGAAGTATTGTGCCGGACACCGTGCGGAACCACGAAAAACTCACCGGGAGCGAGATGTACGGGACCACCGTCTTCGCTGGAACGCCCGATGCAGAGACGGCCTTTTAGAACGAGGAAGAGTTCGTCTTCGTCAGCATGGGTGTGCCAAGGGAACTCTCCCTGGACCTTGGCGACTTTGATGTACTGGTCGTTGACTTGTCCCACGACTCGCGGCGACCAAAGCTCCTCAAGGGCGGCACACGCGAGTTCAAAAGAGATGGGGGCTTTCTGCATCGATACAGATTTAGGTTAATCGCGGAAGCCGGCGGAGACGGCGATCTTGTGACGGCCCTTGGCGCGGCGGCGGCTGAGGACGGCGGCTCCGGCTTTGGTCTTCATGCGGGTGAGGAAGCCGTGCGTCTTTGCGCGGTGGCGGCGATTGGGCTGGAAGGTACGCTTGGGCATAACGGTGCTCCTGGAGCTGAACTGGTCGTATCTCTACGAATCATCAGTATACCCCATAGCGCGGGAGGGTTCGCGGCGGGGCGTCACACTCCCCTGCGTGCCCGGAAAGAGGCCGCGCGAGGTGAACTGATCTCAGGAGATTACATCTTGCCGCGGAGCATAAGTTTTGCATCGTAGGAGGTAAATGAGGTGCATGACAATGCAAAACGCTTCCCTGCTCCGCGTGACGGCTCTTTGTGGAATGGCCGCGATGGCTTCCGTCGGCTGCAATAAGAAAGCCGATAATACCAGCAACTATACCAACGCGATCAATACCTACTATGCGGCGCATCCGGCTTGTCTTTGGGATAGCGAGGTTAAGTTTCCGCTCCAGGTGGCGACTTCGGACGCGACGAAGACGGCACCCTACGACGCGCTGGTGGATCAGGGATTGCTGACACGGACTTCGGTTGAAAAGAAGAAGCTGTTGATTCTGAGCGAGCAGGCGAACAACTACGATCTCTCGGACAAAGGGCGTTCGGCGTGGACGGCGGATAACGGGCAGCCGGGCTTCGGCAACTTCTGCTATGGTCATCGCAAGGTAAGCGCGATCGACGCAAGCACACCGGCGAACGATCAGCCGGGAGCGACCACGGTGATCAACTACCACTACACTTTCTCGGATGCGCCGGGATGGGCCAGCGCGGCTGAGACGCAGACGGCGTTTCCGGTGCTTCATGCAAATCTGAGCGGACCGCAGGCGGCGCAGGCCACGCTGGCAAATACAAGCAACGGCTGGCAATTTGCGAGCGCGCCGGGGACCGCTCACCAAGGGACGCCCGCCACGGCGGCGGACGGCAAGGTGGTGCAGTAACCTAGCTTCCCGGCGATGCCGGCTGCTTGAGTTGGTACTCGCGCGGCGGTGTATTGTCTTGCAGATAGCGCACGAAGTAGTCCCACCGGCGGCGCGTCATGTAAAGACTCGCGTCGCCGTAGCCGTGAGCGGCGTTTGGGATCATGAGGAGGTCGAAATCCTTATTGGCCTTGATGAGGGCGTCCACGACGAGCAGGGTGTTGTTGGGGGGTACGTTGTCGTCGAAGGTGCCGTGGGCGAGCAGCAGGTGGCCTTTTAGATTCCTGGCGGTGACCTGATTGGCCTGGCTGTCGTAGTTGCTGGTGCCGTCAGAATTTCTGACGAGCAGGCCGGCCCATTTTTCGGCCCAGTCATCTTCGTAGTCGCGGTTGTCGTGGTTGCCGCTCTCGGCGATGCCGACCTTGAAGAAGTCGGGATAGTGGAACATGGCGGCGGCCGTGGCGTTGCCGCCGCCGGAATGGCCATGGATGCCGACTTTGTCGAGGTCGATGAAGGGATATTTGGCGGCGAGATCTTTCATGCCGGAGACCTGGTCGGGGATGGTGTTATCGCCGAGGTCGCCGAAGTAGGCCTCGTGGAAGGCCTTCGAGCGGAAAGGGGTGCCCATGCCGTCGATACAGACGACGATGAAGCCCAGCTCCGCGAGCGCCTGATGGTCGCCATGGGCGGCGGAGAAGCTGCGGGGGCCGCAGGAGCCGGTCTGGGGGCCGGGATAGACGTAGTTGACGATTGGGTATTTAGCCGTGGGATCGAAGTGGGTGGGCTTGAACATCTGGCCGAAGAGATCGGTCTTGCCGTCACGGGCTTTGACAACGACGGGCGTGAGCGGTACCCAGCCTGAAGCTACGAGCCGGGTGATGTCCTGTTTGGCGACGGGCATGGCAAGCTTGCCGGTTTGGTCGCGGACGATGGTGGTTTGGGGCTGGGTTTCGGTGGAATAGACATCGACGAAGAAGCGGCCATCGGGCGAGGGCGTGATGACGTGGTCGGCGTCTTCCGGGGTGAGGAGCTTCAAGCCGGTGCCGTCAAAACGGATGCTGTAGAAGAACTGGTAGTAGGGATTGCGGCCCGGCTCCTTGCCCACGGCGCGGAAGAAGATGGTGCGCGTGGGCTGATCGATGGAGAGGACCTGGGTGACGTTGCCGTCGCCGTGGGTGATCTGGTTTTTGAGCCTGCCGGTGGCGAGGTCGTAGAGGTAGAGCTGGCCCCAGTTGTCGCGCTCGGAGAACCAGAGGAGTTCATTTGAGGCGGGCAGGTAGTGCCAGTTTACCTTGTCGTTGCCGCTCTCGAAGAACTTGGACACGGTCTCGGACATGACCTCGCGGATGTCACCGGTTTGGGCGTCGGCGATCCGCATCCACTCCTGCTTGTGGTCGCGCGAGGTGGAGACGAAGGCGAGGTGCTTGCCGTCTTCGCTCCACTGGACGTCGTCCCAGCCGGAGCCGCCGCGGCAGCTGATGTCGTCGCAGAGGGTGGAGCGATGCTGGTCAGGGGGCATCTTCAGGCGGATTAGCTTAGGGCTATTCAAGTCGTCATCCAGGTCGATGATGACGCGCTCGATCATCGTCACGTCTTTATCGCCGACCAGGGGGTACTTCCAAGCCTTGAGCGTGGGATGGCCATTGGTGGTGCTGACGAGGTACATCTCGCCGTCCTTGCGCTGATCCTGCTGGAAGGTGGCAATCTGCCTGGAGTCGGGCGACCAGACGAGGATGGGGTTGTCGCTCTGGGTCCAGCCGGCGTTGTCGGTGGCGTAGCCGTAATCCTTGACGCCGTCGGTGGTGAGCTGTGTCTCCTTGCCGGTGGAGAGGTCGCGGACCCAGAGGTTCCAGTCGCGGATGAACGCGGCTTTTTTGCCGTTGGGGGAGACATCGGAGTTGGCGCGGGCGCGGCGGGTGGCGGTGTTGGCGTTATCGAGGGCGGCGCATCTGCCGGCGCCTGAGAGGTCGCAGCGGAACTGCCGCGCTTGGAGGGTAACCGTGACGATTTGCGGGGAGTCGCCGTAGGTGAAGGTGGAGAGGGTAAGATGTTGGGGGTCGAGCGGCTTGGGCGTCTTGGCGGCGGCGGTAAGGGCTGCGGCGAGCTTGGCGTGATCGAAGGCGGGCGCTTGTGAGTGCTTGGCGGGATCGACGAGGGTGTACGTAACGCCATCGGGGGCGGAGTCACGATACCAGAAGCGGTCGCCCGGTACCCAGTTGATTGCGTCGACGGCGTGGAAGACGAGTGGGTTTACGTTGTAAGGCATAAACTTCTCGGCCTGGGCGTAGTCGGCGGAGCGGAGTTGCTTACCCTGAGCTATGCAGAGAAGAGGCGAGGCGGCGCATAGGGCGAGAGCGATCTTGCGGATGTTCATAGATCTCCGGGCGAGCTTCTGGGGAGTCACGGATTCGGTAAGTCTAGCAGTTCTCTTCAGGCGGCTTAGCCGCGGGTGACGGTGCGCAGGCTTAGCTCGCGGAGCTGCTGATCGCTGACGGTGGAGGGCGCGTCGACCATGAGGTCGATGGCTTTGGCGGTCTTGGGGAAGGCGATCACCTCGCGCAGGCTGGTGGCTCCGGCGAGGATCATGACGATACGGTCGAGGCCGAGGGCGATGCCGCCGTGGGGCGGGGTGCCGTATTCGAGCGCGTCGAGAAAGAAGCCGAAGCGCGCTTGGGCCTCTTCGTCGCTCATGCCCAGGGAGCGGAAGATTTCGGCCTGGACGTCTTTGCGGTGGATGCGGATGGAGCCGGAGCCGAGCTCGGTGCCGTTGAGGACGATGTCGTAGGCGAGGGCGCGGACGGCTCCCTTGTCGGAGGTGAGGCGGTCGGCGAGGATGTCTTCCTCATGGGGCGAGGTGAAGGGATGGTGGGCGGCGTTCCAGACCTTGGCCTCCTCGTCCCACTCGTACATGGGGAAGTCGGTGACCCAGAGGAACTTGTAGTCGGCGGCGGTACCGGTCTGGTCGAACAGTTTGTGCTTGTCCGCAAACTTCTTGGCAAGCTCCAGACGGAGTGCGCCGACGCGCTTGTAAATCCACTGCGGATCGTTGTTCCACAGGGCGGGCGTGCCGAGCTTCGGAGTGACGACGATGCTGAGGAAGCCTTTATCCGCCTCTTGATCGCCAAAGGACCGAGAAAGGTCGGTAGCCATTTCTAGACCAATCTTCTTGGCTACACTGGCAAACTCAACGTTATCACTGTTTGCAAGACGAACAATGTTTAGGACGTCCAGTCCTGTCTCCCCGAAAAAGGCCCGTATCTCCGAAAGGAGGGCCTTCATGGCCGTTGTGCTCAAGAGACCGACACGTGGAATTGTGAGACCGAGGATAGGAAGGTCGCGCTCGACCTTTAACTGGTCGCGGAGTTCCGGGGGGAGTGCGTCGGAGAGATCCACCATCGCCGGCAGCCGCATATCCGGCTTGTCAATCCCGTACCGCCGGATCGCCTCGTCGTAAGTCATCTGCACGAACGGTGCGGTCAGCTCGATGCCCGCTGTACGAAAGGCGGCAGTAAGGAACCCTTCCACGATGCGAAACACCCGTTCTTGCGAGGGAAAGGTCATCTCCAGGTCGATCTGCGTAAACTCCGGCTGGCGGTCGGCGCGGAGATCCTCGTCGCGGAAGCACCGCGCGATCTGGAAATACTTGTCGAAGCCGGAGATCATCAGGATTTGCTTGAAGATCTGCGGCGACTGCGGCAGCGCGTAAAACTGCCCGCCATGCACGCGGCTCGGCACGAGGTAATCCCGCGCACCCTCGGGGGTCGACCGCGTCATGAACGGCGTCTCGATCTCCAGAAAGCCGGCATCCACAAGGTAATTGCGGATGGCCATCGCCACCCGGCTCCGCAGCGCAAAGTTCCGCTGCATCTCCACCCGGCGCAGATCGAGATAGCGATACTTCAGCCGCACCTCTTCGTTGGCGATCGCGTCCTCCGCCGGCGAAAAGGGCGGCGTCTTCGCGTCGTTCAGCAGCAGCAGGTCGCGCGCCACCACTTCGATGCCGCCCGTCGCCATCTTCGGGTTCTCAAGCCCCGCCGCCCGCAGCCGCACCGTCCCTGTCACCGCGACGACATACTCCGGCCGCGCGGCTTCAGCTTTGGCGTGCGCCTCGGGCGACTGCTCCCTGTCGAGCACCACCTGCGTGATCCCGCTGCGGTCCCGCACGTCGAGAAAGATCAGGTTGCCGTGGTCCCGCCGCCGGTTCACCCAGCCCATCAGCACGACCTCCGCACCCGCATCCTCCACGCGCAGATCGCCGCACATGCCCGTCCGTTCCAAACCGCCTAAAAAGTCGAGTGTCACAATCTTCCTATTGTACGAACACTATTGCGTCAGTCGAAGAGGTTCTTGCCTAGGACAGCGCGAACTCTTCTTGAAGTCCTGAAATATAGGAACCACAATATGGGACCCGCGAGGCCTATCGCGCCGACTATAAGAGCGGGCGTTCTGGGACTAAGAACGTGAGTAACGTGTGTTGGTGGGCGGCTGAGCTGATTGATAAGGACGAAGAGGCTGAACGCGCCTCGGAACAGCAGATCGACGGCAATCAAATTGAGTGCTTTTGGATTTCGCCTTCCCATTAGGAGAACCGCGCCAAATCCTGCTATGGCAAAGATGATTTCGCAAACTCTCAACGACGAAAAGGTGAGCTTGTGGAACGAGTAGGCGAAGTAACATGGTTCGGCCACTCCGCGGCTCAAGCAATAGAGGAATAACCATCCATCGACACCTTGCAGATGCGCCGCATGGTTTACATCCAGCTTATGGCCTTCGCCAGTCATCTAAGGATAGATCCGGTTCAGCGTGCGCGCGAACGGGATCGTCTCCCTCACATGGTCCAGCCCGCAGATCCACGCCACCACCCGCTCGATGCCCATGCCGAAGCCCGAGTGCGGCACGCTGCCATAGCGGCGCAGGTCGAGGTACCACTCGAACGCGGCGAGCGGCAGGCCGTGCTCCTCGATGCGCGATTTCAAGAGATCGTAGGAGTCGACGCGCTGCGAGCCGCCGATGATCTCGCCGTAGCCCTCGGGGGCGAGGACGTCGACGCACAGGGCGCGGGCGGGATTGACGGGGTCGGGCTGCATATAGAACGCCTTGATCGCCGACGGGTAGCGGTGGATCATCACCGGCCGGTCGAACTGCGACGAGATATAGGTTTCGTCCGGCGAGCCGAAGTCGTCGCCGTCCTTATGCTCGTTCTCGATCACGCCCTTTGCGAACGCCTCGGTCAGCATGGCGTGGGCTTCGTCGTAGGAGATGCGCGGGAAGGGCGCCTGGATCGTTTCGAGCTTGGTCACGTCGCGGCCGATCACCTTTAGATCGCCGCGATGGCTCTCCAGCACCCGCGCGACGATGTGCGACAGGTAATTTTCGGCCAGCTCCAGCAGCCCGTCCAACTCTAGAAACGCAACCTCCGGCTCGACCATCCAGAACTCGGTCAGGTGCCGCCGCGTCTTCGACTTCTCCGCACGGAAGGTCGGCCCGAAGCTGTAGACCTTGCCCAAGGCCAGCGCTGTCGCTTCTATATAGAGCTGGCCGGACTGGGTGAGATAGGCCTTGTCGTCGCCGAAATAGTCCATCTCGAAGAGCTCGCTGGTACCTTCGCAGGCGTTGGGCGTCAGGATGGGCGGATCGGTGCGGATGAAGCCGTGGGTGTCGAAATACTCGGCCGCGGCGCGCATGATAGTGGCGCGGACGCGGAGGATGGCGGACTGGCGCGGGGTGCGTATCCAGAGGTGGCGATGCTCCATGAGGAAATCGACGCCATGCTCTTTGAGGGTGATGGGGAAGGGGGTGGCGTCGGCGACGCGGTCGAGGACTTCGACGTGTTCGACATCGAGCTCGAAGCCGGAGGGGGCGCGGGCGTCGGCGCGGACCTTGCCGGTGACGATGACGGAGGATTCGAGGGAGAGGTTCTTGAGGGTTTCGAAGACGGCTTCGGGAACGGCGGCCTTTGGGACGATACCCTGAATGGTGCCGGTACCGTCGCGAAAGATCGGGAAGAGGAGTTTGCCGGAGGCGCGAAGATTATAGAGCCAGCCGCGCAGGGTGACGGTCCGGCCTTCATGGGCGGCGAGTGAAACGATGGTGGCTACGGGCGCGGCGGTTTCCTGGGTCATTATTTATAAGTTTACGCGCCGAGGCACGATGCGCTTCCATGCCGTGGGTCGAGGGTCCTACAATGCTTGCCAGCGTGGAATTGAGGGACGGCGTGAACAAGCGAGAGTTTTTGAAGGGATCAGTGTCCATGGCGGCGACGGTGGCGATGGGAGAACTGACTGGGATAGCGCTGGCGGAGTCGGCGGTGCCTCTGGTGCCTGGAATTCCGAGGATGAACTGGTCGGGCAATTACCACTATTCGACGGAGAAGGTGTTGCAGCCCGCGACGACGGTTGAGACGCAGGATGCAGTGCGGAGCTTTGCCGGTGTGCGGTCGCTGGGAACGCGACATTCGTTCAATGGGATTGCGGACTCGACGGTGGCGCAGATTTCAACGCTGCGGATCAACGATGTGCGGTTCGACCCGGGTGGGCAGACGGTGACGGTGGGCGCGGGCATACGGTACGGCGACCTGGCGACGCAGCTGGAGGCGAAGGGCCTGGCGCTGCATAATCTGGCGTCGCTGCCGCATATTTCAGTGGGTGGAGCGGTGGCGACGGGAACGCATGGCTCGGGGAGGGGCAACGGCAATTTGGCGACGGCGGTGCGGGCGATCGAGTTCGTCGCGGCGGATGGGCAGGTGCATACCTTGTCGCGGGAGAGAGATGGCGACCGGTTTGCCGGAGCGGTGGTGGGGATGGGCGCGCTGGGCGTGGTGACGCACCTGACGCTGGCGGTGCAGCCGAGCTTCCAGATGACGCAGGTGGTGTATCTGGATCTGCCGTTCAGCGAACTGGAACATCATCTCGCGGAGATCATGGGCGCGGGGTACAGCGTATCGCTGTTTACGGACTGGCAGCGCGGCACGGCGGGCGAGGTGTGGATTAAGCGGCGAGTGGACCAGGGCGGGGCGACGGCTCCCGCGCCGCTGTTCCATGGAGCGACACTGGCGACGCGGAAGCTGCACCCGATTTTGGATCATCCGGCGGAGGCGTGCACCGATCAGCTGAACACGGTTGGCCCCTGGTACGAGCGGCTGCCGCACTTCAAGCTGAACTTTACGCCGTCGAGCGGGCAGGAGATCCAGACGGAGTTCTTTGTGCCATTTGAGCGCGGGTATGAAGCGATCCGGGCGGTGGAGACGCTGCGCGACAAGATTACGCCGCATCTGTTTATCACGGAGCTGCGAGCGATCGCGGCGGACGATCTTTGGATGAGCATGGCCTACCAGCAGCCGTCGCTGGCGATCCATTTTACCTGGAAGCCGGAGACCGAGGCCGTGCTCGCGGTGGTGCCGGCAATCGAGGCCAAGCTGGCACCGTTTGGAGCTAGGCCGCATTGGGCGAAGGTGTTTACGATGAAGGCGAAGACGATCGATCCGCTTTATCCGCGAGTGAACGATTTTCGCGCGTTGGCGGCGGAGTTCGACCCGAGGGGCAAGTTCCAGAACGGCTTTATGAAAGATCGCGTCGGGTGATTACTCGGCGGGGGAGGCGAGCAGCGCGTCGGCCTCACGGTTGCGTTGCGAGAGGAAGTCGCTGAGCTTTTTCATCACCACCTGGGGCGACTCGCTGGGCTCGTGGGCGATCTCGATCACGCCGGGTACGCTGTCCGGCAGCGCCCCGAGGTGGCGACGTACATTCTTCCAGTCGATCGTGCCGTCGCCGGGCCAGAGGTGCTCGTCTTTGGTGCCGTGATTGTCATGCAGGTGGAGCTGAGCGATACGTCCGGCCAGAACCTCGAAGGCCAGATCGATGCCCCGGTTTTTTTCCGGCGCGGCGAGGTGGGCGTGGCCCAGGTCGAGGCAAAAGCCGACATGATCGAAGTGGCCGACCTTGACAATTTCGAGCAGATGCTCGGGCGTGGTGACCTCATTTTGCAGGTTCTCGAGCAGGACTTTCACGCCGAGCGGCTGGGCAAAGGCCTTGAGGTGCTCGATGGCGGTGAGGGAGTGTTCGAGGGAACGCGGGCTCCAGGTGTCGTCTTTCTGGCCGAGGTGCAGGGTCACGGAGGCGAAGGGGATCTGTTCGGCGGCTTCGATAGCGCGCTTGACCTCATCCATGGCATCGATGCGTCGGCTCTTTTCGACATCGATGAGGTTGATGGTGGGGGCGACGTGGCGGGACCACTGCGCGTCGGTGTAGAGCGGCTGATGGAGGGTCGCGCCTACCTCGTTCGAGCGGAACCAGGCGGCGATCTCGCGCACGACGGAGCGGTCGGCATAGTCGAAGTGATGACGCGCGGCAAAGATTTCGATAGTCTGGGCACCGCCATCGCGCATGGCGTCAAGCAGCGCGGTGCTCAGCGACTGCTGGAGGAAGACGTGGGTAGAGAGACCGGGCTTCATCTCTTCTAAAGGTACAGCAGACCGATCATGCAATTCGACGATTCAGGTAAGTGCGGCGGCCATCATCTACACTGAGAGGCGAATCGGTATGGAGGCGGGATGAAACTGTGGAAGAAGATGATGCTGACGGCGATGCTGGCTCCGGCGGCGATCGGCTTGGCGCAGACGGCGGCGGAGGTTTCGCGGATGCGGTCGCAACTGGCGGACTGGGCGCAGCTCGGCCGTTACGAGGCTGAGAATCAAACGCTGCCGAAGGATGCAACGGGACGCGTGGTCTTCTACGGGGACTCCATCACCGATGCATGGGGGCGGAGCCTGGGTAGCTTTTTTCCCGGCAAACCGTATGTCAATCGCGGGATCAGCGGGCAGACGACACCGCAGATGGTGGTGCGTTTTCGCCAGGATGTAGTCAATCTGCATCCCGCCGCGGTGGTCATCCTGGCGGGGACGAACGATATCGCGGGCAATACGGGGCCGGAGACGCCGGAGATGATCGAGGACAACTTCAAGTCGATGGCGGATCTGGCGAAGGCGAACGGCATCCGGGTGATTGTTTCGTCGATTCTGCCGGTGGCCGATTATCCCTGGAAGCCGGGGTTGAAGCCCGCTTTGAAGATACAGGCATTGAATAACTGGCTGGCCGGATACTGCGTGACGCATGGGCTGACGTACCTGGATTACTACACGGCGACGGCGGACGAGAATGGCGGCATGAAGCCGGGGCTCAGCTCGGATGGGGTACATCCGACGGCTGCGGGATATGCCATCATGGGGCCGCTGGCGCAGGCGGCGATCGATAAGACGATCGGCAGGCATTGAAGATGAAGCTCCTATTGGCGATCATGCTGGTGCTTTCCGCCGTTGGGGCCGGGGCGCAGCAGGCGGCTGGTACGGCCTCGGCCGACGAAGTGCGGGAGATGCGCGCGAAGCTGGCGGACTGGGCGCAGCTTGGGCGATATCGCGCGGAGAACGAAGCCTTGCCGCTGCCGGCCGAGGGGGTGAAGCGGGTGGTGTTCTTCGGGTCGTCGACGACGGACAACTGGGGGCGCAAGTACGATTCGGTCTTCTTTCCGGGTAAGCCTTATGTCAATCGCGGCATTGGTGGACAGACGACGCCGCAGATGCTGGTGCGGTTTCAACAGGATGTAGTCGCGCTTCATCCAGCGGCTGTCGTCTTTCTCGGGGGCACCAATGACGTCGCCGGCAATACCGGTCCCATGACCCTCGCCATGACCGAAGACAATATCCGTTCCATGGTCGCTATCGCCCGCGCAAACGGCATCCGGGTTATTCTCGCCTCACAGCTCCCCGTCATCGATTTCCCGTGGAACAAAGGCACGCACCCCGAGGCAGCGCTCCGCGCCATGACAGCCTGGGAGAAGCAATATGCCGCCGCCGAACATCTCGGCTACATCGACTATTACAGTGCGCTGGTGGGGCCGGATGGCAGCTTTCGCGAAGGGTTGAGTGTCGACGGGGTGCATCCGACGGCGAAGGGTTACGCCATCATGGCACCTTTGGCGCAGGCGGAGATCGACCGGATGCCCGCGCGGCGGTAACGCTCAGTAGCCGGCGGCCTTGCCGTAGGCGCGGCGGGAGTCGTGGCCGCCGAGCAGCTCGCCGGTCTTGGGATCGACGGCGATCAGTTCGCTGTCGCCCCAGACGCCGGGGTTCTTCTCGTCGGCCACCTGCATGCGATTCGTAATGTAGCCCATGGCTTTCAACTGGTCGCCCACATCGGCGGGGAACTTCTTTTCCAGATCGAGGCGGTCGGGCAGGTACTGGTGATGGAAGCGGGGAGCGTCGGCGGCGGCCTGGATGTCGAGGCCATTGTCGACAAGGCTGATGATGTCGTTGGCGACCGTGGTGATGATGGTGGAGCCGCCGGGCGTGCCGAGGACAAAGGCGAGCTTGCCGTTGCGGGTGAGGATGGTGGGGGTCATGGCGGAGAGCGGGCGTTTGCCGGGAGCGATGGCGTTGGCCGGGCCTTGGATCAGGCCGTAGACGTTGGGAACGCCGATCTTCGAGGTGAAGTCGTCCATCTCGTTATTCAGGAGAAAGCCAAGCCCCGCGACCGTGACGCCGGAGCCGAATCCACCGTTCAGGGTGTAGGTGCTGGAGACGGCGTTGCCGTCCTTGTCGACGATAGAGAAGTGGGTGGTCTCGGTAGACTCCCGCGTGGCGGCGGTCGCAAGGGGCGGAGGCGGCAGAAAGCCGGCGGGGCGCTGGAGGTCCTTCGAGGGCGTCGGTTTGGTTGGATCGATGGAGGCGCGCCAGGCGGCGGCGTACTTCGGGTCGGCCATTTGCCTGAGAGGAAGAGTGTTGAAATCGGGG
>CAXTRY010000063.1:0-15731 GCA_964246805.1 uncultured Acidobacteriaceae bacterium | reverse complement strand
ATCGTCGCCGAGCTTGATAAGTACGTCGTCGGCCAGCACGCGGCCAAGCGCGCCGTAGCCATCGCGCTACGCAATCGCTCGCGTCGCCAGAAGCTGCCGCCCGACCTTGCCGAGGACATCATGCCGAAGAACATCATCATGATCGGACCGACCGGCGTCGGGAAGACGGAGATCGCGCGCCGTCTGGCCAAGCTGACCAACTCGCCCTTTCTCAAGGTGGAGGCGTCGAAGTTCACCGAGGTCGGCTACGTCGGGCGCGATGTCGAGTCGATCGTGCGCGACCTGGTCGAGATCGCCATCGACATGGTGCGCGACGAGAAGCTGGAAGAGGTGGAGGACAAGGCCGAGCTGAACGCCGAGGACCGCCTGCTCGACCTGCTGCTGCCGCCCTCCCCCGCCTCCGCGCCCATCACGACCGCCGCCGCCGCGACCGCCGCCGCTTCGACCTCCGAGCCCGGCTCAAATGTCGTCCAGCTTCCCGCTTCCACCCTGGTCGACGATCCCGCGCACGTCGAGCCCGCCTCCGACGACGAAAAGCCGTCCGACCGTCAGCAGCACGCCCGCGATAAGCTCCGCCAGCAGTTCCGCGAGGGCAAGCTGGACGACCGCATGGTCGAGCTCGACGTGCGCGACCGCAACCAGCCTAGCTTCGAGTTCATCTCCGCCCAGAACCTCGAGGACTCCGACATGAACCTGAAGGACATGCTGCCGGGGCTCTTCGGCCAGCGCATGAAGAAGCGCAAAATGAAGGTCGCCGAGGCGTTCGAGTATCTCGTCAGCGAGGAGGAAGGCCGCCTGATCGACATGGACCAGGTTACCCGTCTCGCCGTTGACCGCGTCGAGGACTCCGGCATGGTCTTCCTCGATGAGATCGACAAGATTGCCGGGCGCGAGGGCGGCCACGGCCCGGATGTCTCGCGCGAGGGCGTCCAGCGCGATATCCTCCCCATCGTCGAGGGCACCACCGTCAACACGAAGTACGGCATGGTCTCGACCGACCACATCCTGTTCATCGCCGCCGGGGCCTTCCACGTCTCGAAGCCCAGCGACCTGATTCCCGAGTTGCAGGGCCGATTCCCAATCCGCGTCGAGCTGCACTCGCTGACGGTCAACGACTTCATCCGCATCCTGACGGAACCGAAGTCGTCGCTGGTCAAGCAATCCACCGCGCTGCTCGAGACCGAGGGCCTAAAGCTTGAGTTCACCCCCGAGGCCCTCGCCGAGATGGCCCAATTCGCCTTCCGCGTCAATGAAACGACGGAGAACATCGGCGCGCGCCGCCTCCATACCATCATGGAGCGGGTCCTAGACGAGATCAGCTTCCAGGCTCCCGACCTCTTCAAGCTGCCGCGCCCGGAGGCCACATCCGAAGGTGTTGTCGCTGAGATCGGCGCTTCCGCCTCTTTAGGTTCCGAGCCGCAAGCCCCCGCCCCGCCGCTGCCCGTCATCGAACGTAAAAAGGACGACGGCACCGTCCAGAAGGTCATCGTCGTCGATCCGGAGTATGTGCGTCAGCAGGTGGCGAGCATCGTCAAAGACCAGGACCTCAGCCGCTACATCCTGTAGCGCTTGCAGGGAAACCATCCAGGGCTGATCGAATGCTGCTTTGCATTCGTAAACGATGCTTGCCATCGCACCATGTAAAGGTTTACTGTGTTCGTCGCAACGCATCCCGTTGTATTTTCGAATTTGAAAGGGCCTCCGCGTGCGCTTCTCTTATCGTCATCTTCATCTCTACGTGCAAAGTGCCATGCTCGTGATGTTGTCCATCGCCTTTAACAGTTCTGTCAGCGGTTATCCCGCCCAAGCCCAGACTGCGGCCGAGCTCAAGCGAGGACGCGAGCTTCCATTATTCCCCGTCTTCACGAACCCGCTTACCCTGACCGACCCTGTTACAGGACCGGGGGTCAGTTGTCCTGACCCCGCCATCATCTCGGAGCCCGCTCAAGGCGTCAATGTTTGGTATCTATATTGCACCGGCGACCCGCTCAACTCCAACGACAAGGACGCGAACGGCAATCTCAAAAATCACTACATTGCCACTTGGCGCTCCATCGATTTGATTCACTGGACGTACAACGGCGATGTCTTTCCGGCCGATCCAGCTTGGATCGGAGTGGAAACCAACCTCTGGGCACCGGCGGTCAAGTACTTTAATAAGAAGTACTACCTTTACTATGTTGCCCCGGCCACCACGGCCGGTGGACCGGAGATCGGTGTCGCCACCAGCGCGCAAGCCGGAGGCCCCTGGACGGATCTTGGCCGTCCCGTAGTCCCCACGGAGGCCGCGCCCTGCTGCTCCGGCAGTCACCGCGCGGTGATCGACCCTGACGTGATCACCGATGAGCACGGCCAGCGCTATATTTCTTTCGGCAGCTTCTTTGGAGGTATCTCCATCCAAAAGCTTTCCGCGGATGGCTTTACCGCCGACAAAAGCAGTGAAGTGCAGATCGCGGTCGACAACCTCTTTGAAGGAGGCACCTTCTATCGGCATGACGGTTGGTACTATTTCTTTGTCTCGTCAAACACCTGCTGCAACGGACCGCTTTCGGGCTACTCGGTTGATGTGGGCCGCGCGCGTACCCCGCTCGGACCTTTCCTCGACCGTAACGGCATTGCCCTCACCGCTTCGACCGGCGGCGGTGAAAAAGCGATCGCCGCAAACGGCAATCGCTGGGTAGGCCCCGGCGGCAATGTCGTCTTCAAAGACGCGTCCGGCCAGGACTACATGCTGTATCACGCCGTTGACAACAACGCGCCATACTTCGACCTCTATCCCGGCTTTACCCGTAGACCGGTCCTGATGGACGCGATCGAATGGGTGGATGATTGGCCCACCGTCCGCAATGGCAACTGGGCATCGGACTCTCTGATTCAAGGCCCCGTGGCGCAGCCATATCAGATCAGCAATCGCTATGTCGAGCCCAAGTTGGACGACCAACCCGGCGAGCTGATTGCCTCGCTCTCCGATAACTTCAACACCGCCAAGCTTTCGCCGCAGTGGCACTTCATCCATCCGTTGGCGAACAACACCTACACACTCACCGGCTCTTCGTACCAAGTCGAGCCGCATGGTCCGGACGAGAACGGCAACCCGAATCTAGTCTCCATCCTTGGCGAGCCCGTGCCCGCGAACGGCAACTGGATGGTCGAAACGAAGGTCACCGTCAGCTTCCCATTCGACGGGTCCTGCTGTTACAACTTTTCACAAGGCGCGCTCTTTATCTTCGGTAACGATGGCAACAGCATCAAGCTGGATGTCTTCGCCGATTTCGACACGCGGCAAACTGAATTTGCCAAGCAGGTCAGTCCTGTACCGGCCAACTACCCCACTTACGGCGGAGCGTACATTGGCGCTCCGGCTCAAACTACCTGGCTTCGCATCGTCAAGCATTCCACTGCTGACGGCGAACGCTACACCGCCTACACCAGCAATGACGGTCTCTCCTGGACGCGCGGCACCGCATGGCTGCATCAACTGGGTCCCGGTGCACAAATCGGAATTTCCGCCCAGAACGCCGTCGGAATTACGGTAAACTTCGACTACGTACACGTCTACACCTTGCGGTAAAGCACTTGACGCCAGTTCAGTTGCGCTTAGTGAAGACGGCACTCTGGCCTTTACTTTGAGCTAGATATGCTGTAGCGCAAACAACCAACGCGATGGAGATAGTCGTCTTAAAAACAGGAGGAAGCATACAAGGCGGCCAGACTGGCCGCCTTGTACCGATCGTCTATGCCCCGACAGGCTGGCTGATCTCGCTCAATCGCTTCGCCAGCAGCTTCTCCAAATCTTCCAGCGCCTTTGAGAACCCTTCGATCCCTTCCTTCAGCTTGTCGTGGGCCATACGATCTTCGGCGTGCATCTTCTCGAACGTCGCCTGGTCCATGGTGATCTTCTCAATCTCCATCCCACCGGCCTTTGACGCATCGAGCTTCAATGGCAGATCGGCCTCCGACGAATCGAGCTCTGCTAACAGCTTCGGCGCGATGGTCAGCAGGTCGCAGCCCGCCAACTCCGTGATCTCGCCAATATTGCGGAAGCTCGCGCCCATCACCTGCGTCTTGTAGCCGAACTTCTTATAATAGTTGTAGATCTTCGTGACGGACTGAACGCCCGGATCGTCCGCGCCGGTATAGTCCCTCCCCGTATCCTTCTTGTACCAATCGAGGATACGCCCCACGAACGGCGACACGAGGGTTACCTTCGCCTCCGCGCAGGCGATCGCCTGGTGCAAACCGAAGAGCAGCGTCAGATTGCAGTGAATGCCTTCCTGCTCCAGGATTTCGCCCGCCTTGATCCCCTCCCAGGTGGAGGCGATCTTCACCAGGACACGCTCGCGTGGAATACCGGCCTGATCGTACTGCTTGATGATGTCGCGCGCCTGCGCCAGCGTCTTGTCCTTGTCGTAGCTCATCCGCGCGTCCACCTCGGTCGAGACGCGCCCCGGCACGATATCGAGAATCTTGCGCCCAAACGCCACGGCGAGCGTTTTGAAAGCAAACGCGGCAACGTCCTCATCCGAAGCACTGGACCCCGCCTTCTGGCGAGCGTCCTTCAGCACGTCGTCGACGATCGATTGATACTCCGGCTTCTCCGCCGCCGCGGCAATCAACGATGGGTTTGTCGTGGAATCGGTCGGCTTGAACTTCTCGATCGAATTGATGTCGCCCGTATCCGCGACAACGGTGGTTACCTTCTTCAACTGTTCCAGCAGAGTGGCCATGGCTTAGAACTCCTTCGCTCGGATCGGAAGACACGCTTCCGATGATTATCTGTTTGGACGCGGATTACGTCCTCGACGTTCCGAATTATATGCCCGCGCCCCCAGCCACGCGCGCAAGCTCATTGCGATCGAACCATCTGCTCGATGACGTCACCCGGCGCGCTTCGGTTGCCGGCATGATCGACCGCCACAATGGAATAGCGATAGGTGTGCCCGGATACAACCGAGGCATCGTGCAACGATGATCCGGCAAGCGGTTTCGTGTTGAGCGCGACCGCTCCAGTCCCCGGCGTAAGTTCCTCACGGAAAACGAGATAGCCGACCAGATCGGGCTCGGTATTCGGCCTCCATGAAAGATCGACGCTCGTTCCGTCGGAGACCGCCACCAACCCGACGGGAGGCTCCGGCGGAAACACATCGCGCATCGCGACCGTTACCGCGGGAGAAAGAGCGCTGCGTATCTCAACCTCCCGCTTGCCGAGCGTCAACAATCGCTTGCGCTGGGCATTATAGGTGTATTGCTTACCCATTGTTACGGTGCGGTCGAGACTGCCGTCCGCGGCTTGGCTCGAAGGCACCACGTCCAGCCTTGCTTCTGCCGCATTCTTCGATGCTTGACTCTCGGAGCCATCCTGCTCCCGTGTACGCAGCAGTTCTACTCTATCGAGCCCCGGTATCGGCTGCCACCGCAACAACGCTCCCCCGGCAGTCGCGACCACTGTCAAATCTTCAACTGTAGCAGGCGCCGGTCCGCTTGCCGTCCACGCCGGAGAGGACTCTCCAGCGGTCCGCTCACGCTGATTGCGTATACTGACCTTGTAGAAAATCGCCTGCGGCGGGCTTGCAAGGAGGGAAACCGGAAGCCGATCCATGGCCATCGACGGTCCCGACTTGACCGGAAACCGCATCGCGATGGAACACGGTGCGTCCGGCAGCTTCATCCCGGCAACACCCCTGCACACCTCCGCCGTCATTGCGCCTCGTACATCCAGACCATCGGTTGTCTTGGCGGACGTGGTCCAATGCAGGACAACATCATCCCCCACGCGGTCCACGGTCAATGAAGAGGCGGTCTCCGGCAGGTTCAGCGAAGGCGCTCGCGGCGGTCCAGGACTCGCGCAACCCCCTGAACAAAGCAGACTTGGCAGGAGCGTAGCAAGCACTAGACAGAAGCTCCCGCTAACATCCCTTCCGGCCAGTCCTCTCATTGATCCAAGGTAGCATTCGGCCGCCTCGTATCCGTTCTCACAGCTTCGCCAGGTCATTCTCGGAATGATTACCAAAATGAATACATCGTTTGACCCTGCTTCCACGTCTGTTTATTAGGTGAACAATGTCGAAGCTCAATGAGATGACTCCCACGGAAACACTTGTCCCTCCCGTAATCCTCACCGGCGAGGCAGCCCCCCAGATCGACGGCGAAGCCGCTGAATCATTCATCGCCGAAAAGCGTATCGGCGAGCGCATTAAGCATCTCCGGCTCCGGAAGTCCATGGGACTCGTCGAGCTTGGCCGGCACACGGGCCTATCTGCCAGCTTCCTGTCGCAACTTGAGACGGGCCGCGTCGTTCCTACCCTCCGCAACCTGGCTCGGATCGCCATGGTCTTCTCCAAAGACCTCAGCTATTTCTTTGAGCCGGAGCCGCAAACCCTGTTTCGCGTTCATCGCGCGAAGGATCGCGTTCGACTTCCGCAGACGGGGGTGGAAGACCCTACGTACTTTTTTGAGAGCCTCGGTTATCTCGTTCCCGATCGCCAGCTTGATCCCTACTTCGCGGAGTTTATTCCCGGCAAGACCGGCAAGGGAGCGCGCGCGCACCAGCACACCGGCTGTGAATTTTTATACGTGCTCAGCGGTGCCCTGGACATTCTGCATGGCGAAGTGAACTTCCACCTTGAAGGGGGCGACGCGGTCTACTTCGACGCCGGCACGATTCACAGTTATGCCTGCGCCGGAGACGCGCCCGCCTGCGTCGTCATCGTTACATTGCAGCATCCAGTGGTCTTGCAAGGACATCGCGGACATAATCTGGGTGCCGGAAAGGTGCGCAACTTCGATCTTCGCGCCCGCCGTGAAGAGAGTTCCGCAATCAAGCGCACGGAGACCATGCAGTAACCGGTTGCGCCGCTTCCGCTTTCGCCATAGTATCGCCAAGAGTGGAAAAGTCCAAGCCCAATCCGAAGATTCCGATACGCTCCGGGTTGTCCGACGCGGAGCGCATCGTCTCGGCGAGGCGAGCCGACGAAGACTCGGCGTTTGAACTTAAACTCCGACCCCACCATTTAGCCGAGTTCATCGGGCAGACCAAAGCGAAAGAGCAGCTCGCCATCGCGCTCGAGGCTGCCCGGACACGCGGCGAAGCTCTCGACCATGTCCTGCTCTTCGGTCCGCCTGGGCTCGGCAAAACGACCCTCGCCACCATCATCGCCAACGAACTTGGAGTGGGTTATCAGCAGACCTCCGGCCCAGCCCTCCAGATACAAGGCGATCTGACCGCCATCCTCACCAACCTTCGCGAGCGGCAGGTCCTCTTCCTCGACGAAATCCACCGCCTTCAGCCCGTGCTCGAAGAAAAGCTCTACACCGCGCTCGAAGACTACAAGCTCGACATCATCATTGGCCAGGGTCCCTCCGCGCGTACTCACGTAATGGAGATCAAACCCTTCACCTTCGTCGCCGCCACAACGCGCCCCGGCCTGCTCTCCAGCCCTTTACGCAGCCGCTTCGGCATCCTTCTTCGGCTCGAGTTCTACACCGACGACGAACTGCGCTTCGTCGTCACGCGTTCGGCCGAAGTTCTCGGCGTTCCCATCGACCAGGACGGCGCGGCTGAGATCGCCATGCGCTCCCGGGGCACACCGCGTATCGCCAACCGTCTTCTTCGCCGTGTACGCGACTACGCCGAAGTCCGCGCTCAGGGCAATATCGATCTGCCCACCGCCCGCGCCGCCCTCGCCCTGCTTGAGGTGGACGCTCATGGCTTCGACGAACTCGACCGCCGCCTTCTCCGTACCATCATTGAAAAATACGACGGCGGCCCCGTGGGCCTCAACACCCTCGCCGCCGCCCTCGCCGAGGAGCAGGACGCGCTCGAAGAAGTCTACGAACCCTTTCTCATCCAGATCGGCTTCCTCGACCGTACCCCCCGCGGCCGCGTCGCCACCCGCCTGGCTTACGAACACCTGGGCATCGAAATGCCGCGCAAGCTAAGCCTCTTCTAACCGTATTCCTCCATGGAAGCATCTGACGGTCTGGAGAAGCGCATGGACTACGTCAATCTCGGCAAGACCGGCCTGAAAGTCTCGCGTATCTGTCTCGGCTGCATGACCTACGGTGCACCGGCCTCCGGCCAGCCGCTACCCGGCAGACATGCGTGGACGCTCGACGAAGCCGCCAGTCAGCCGTTCTTTCGCCAGGCTCTCGATCTGGGCATCAACTTCTTCGATACCGCCAACGTCTACTCCGGCGGAGCCAGTGAGGAGGTCCTTGGGCGATTTCTAAAGGCCCACGTGCCCCGCGAATCCGTGGTGATTGCGACCAAGGTGCACGGCGTCATGCGGGATGAACCTAATGGCAAGGGACTCTCTCGGAAAGCGATTCTCCATGAACTGGACGCCAGCCTGAAACGGCTCGACACCGACTACATCGATCTCTACCAGACGCATCGCTGGGATGACGAGACACCGATTGAGGAGACGCTTGAAGCGCTGCACGACGCCGTAAAGGCAGGCAAGGTGCGCTACCTCGGAGCTTCTTCCATGCATGCCTGGCAGTTCGCGAAATCCTTGTACCTGGCGGACATTCATGGCTGGACACGCTTCGTATCCATGCAGAATCATTACAACCTTCTCTACCGCGAGGAAGAACGGGAGATGATGGGTCTTTGCGCGGCGGAAGGCGTCGGCGTTCTGCCCTGGTCGCCCCTGGCGCGTGGACGCCTCGCGCGAGCCTGGAAAGCTGAAAATACCAGCCGATCCGAAACAGATCGATTTGGAAATACCATGTACGCCCGGACCGAAGAGGACGACCGTGCCGTCGTGGACCGGCTGACACAGATCGCCGGCAACCGCGGTCTTCCTCCGGCGCGGATTGCCCTTGCGTGGCTATTGTCCAGGCCGGTAGTCACGTCGCCCATCATCGGCGCAAGCAAGCCCGGACATCTGGAAGATGCGGTAGCCGCACTCGCAATCAAGCTGACCATGGAAGAAATCACAGCTCTCGAAGAGCCGTATGTGCCCCATCCGACGCTAGGCTTCAGTTGATACGTCGTCAAGTGGTAGCACCGCAAGGCAGCTATAGACGGCCGTCATCGCAGACAGACCACAAGTGGCACTAAACTATAGAATTATATCTCCTAAATCGTTAGTAAACAAAAGCTTGGCTGCTTGTCATTCAGCAAGTCACTTTTTCTTTAAGCCTTTAGAAACGCATCCTTCGCCGCAATCCCGTTTCGCTCCATCAACTCCAGCGCTAGCGCTCGGTATGCCTCCGCGCCACGGGATCGGGGATCATACAATGCCACCGGCATACCATGGCTAGGTGCTTCGGCCAAACGGATGTTTCGCGGAATAGTCGTCCGAAACAGCTTTTCCCCAAAAAACGCTCGCAGGTTTTCCGTTACCTGCTGCGAGAGGTTCGTTCGGTCGTCATACATCGTCAGCACCACTCCCTCAAGCGCCAGAGCCGGATTGAACGCCGAAGCCACTTTATCCAGCGTGCTCATCAGCTCCGAAATGCCTTCCAGCGCAAAATATTCCGCTTGCATGGGAACTAGCAGCGCGTCCGCCGCCACCAGTGCATTCAGCGTTAGCAGGTCGAGCGCCGGCGGACAATCCAACAAAATAAATTGATAATTATTCCGCACTTCGCTTAGTGCCTCGCGCAAGCGAAACTCGCGTCGCTTCTGACTTACCAGCTCCACGTTCGCGCCAACCAGGTTCTTCGATCCCGGAACTAGATCCAATCCTGCAATCTCCGTCCGCATCACTGCTTCATTTGCCTGAACGGAGGCGGTTAGCAGATCGTAGATTGTCAGTCTCTGTTCAGCTTCTATGGTGTTCGGCGATACGCCCAAGCCGCCCGTGGTGTTTGCTTGCGGATCACAGTCGATAAGCAACACCCTGACTGACTCTAAAGCCAGACTGGCTGCAAGGTTGATTGCCGTTGTAGTCTTTCCCACGCCGCCTTTCTGATTGACGATCGCCAAAATCTTCGATGTATGTACGTTCTCCATAAGAGCCGAGCTTATCGGCATGAAACAAATTGTGCAAACGATGTTCCACGTGGAACATCAGCATCGATCGAGCAGCAAGAAGCGATTGTCACTGTTAGGGACAGCTATTCCATTCGCTGGCCCGCCTATCATCAACGCAAGCGTCCCTCCAATCGAAACGCGGGTTCTTGCCAGTTCCGTGGAGAGATCCATGTTATCCACTGCTCTTAAGGCCACCACATCAAACAAGCGATCGGGCGGCATTGCCTCTACTCTTCGATCCCAAACTTCTGTCTGCAAGCCAAGTACACGCACCGCTTCCCGTAAGAAAGCAGCCTTTTTGCCCTGCGACTCAGCAAGGGTGATGTGCAGATCAGGCTTCAACAACTGGATAGGAATCCCTGGAAATCCAGCGCCACTGCCATAATCCAGCAGCGTACAACAGGCATTCAGGCATGTACCAAGAAAGAGGCTTTCCCCAAAATGCCGAAGAACAATTTCATCGGGCTCACGGATCGCCGTCAGATTTATCTGAGCATTCCATCGGAGCAAAAGATCGAGGTAAATGCCAAGCTGTAGGTATAAATTTTTAGGAGGCACGAGACTGCCAAGGTATGGCTCCAGAAGCTTGGCGATCTGAGTGTCTGTGCGAGCAGCCATACCCACAAAGTTAGCAGATGTTCCACGTGGAACATTAGGCGGATACCGACGTTTCAACGCGTCGCGGAATCCATGCGGCGCATCGCTCGACAAACAGCTTGAAGATCGCGCGGCTCGTTGCACTGATCTCCACGCTGCGTTCAGGGTGCCACTGCACCCCGAATACAAAATGAGTCGAATCCAACCCGCCTTCCACGGCTTCAATAACACCATCCTGCGACGATAGGGCAGTCGGATGTAAGCCGTCACCCGGAATGCCGATAGCCTGATGATGGCTTGAATTGACATAAACTCGCTGGTCTTTATTTACTTCATTAGCTTTCAATGCAAGTTCTTTAAATACCGAACGGGGTTCAACGGAAACCGTGTGAGCAATAGCGACGCTGGGACCCGCTTCATGGTTTATGGGAATGATGGGTAAATGCTGAAGGAGGGAGCCTCCCCGCCATACATTGAGAGATTGCGCGCCGTAGCAGACGCCTAAGATGGGCTTGTACAGATTATGGGCGTCCTGAAGAAGAAGTTCGTCGGCGTTCTCGCGTTGAGGATCGGGCGGCGCGGTGAAGGACTCCATGGGGTGACCGTACTTTTCGGGATTGACATCGGCTGGACTGCCGGGAAGCAAGACTCCACAACATGTCCCGATGAGTTGGATCATCTCGGCTGGTGAGAGCGCAAGACCGATTTCAATCGCCTCGCCGCCCGCCGTCCTAATCGCTGCGGCGTACTGCGGCCAGCAAGCGCGGTTGTATTGTTGGTCGAAGCTCGTGGGTTGCGGAACAGCGATCCTTAAGAGAGTCATTTGCTTAGCTTAGCCGATGCCTGTCGTAGAGCTGCGTGATCGCACTATACAGTTGCCCGGTCAAAGGCTCAGCGTCGCGGATAGATAATCCTATAGTCGATAGAGGGTTGCCGATAATGAGCTTCAATGGCCGCGGCGTGATGTGGTATGTGTGGATTGGCAGAAGTTCGTAGGTACCCACTAGAGCAAGGGGGACTAAGGGAACCTGAGCGCGGATTGCTAAGAAAGCTGCACCGGAGGCCATTGTCTTGATCGTGCCGTCCGGAGTGCGACCGCCTTCAGGGAAGAGAAGTATAGGAAGGCCGGACTGAAGCGTTTTCACGCCGCGCAGCAGACCGGCAATCGCGGTCCGAGGACTCTTGTCGTCGATGGGAACCTGGCCAGATCGGTTGAGATACCAGCCGATGAAGGGGAGCTTCCACAGCGAAGCTTTGGCGAATATGCGAAACTGAAAGGGAAGTCGGCCGAAGAGGGCGGGCGTATCCATATAGCTGAGGTGGTTACAAGCGTAGACAGCCGGACCGGAGGGGAGATTCTCCGCGCCAAGGAGAGTTACCGGCGATAAGCCTAGCCATAGCAACGATTTACCCCAAATGCGAGCGATGGCGTGCTGCCGGCGGCCGGAGCGATCCCAGAGCCCGCAGACGAGTGAGACACAGCCAAAGAAGGCAGTGCTTGCCGCGAGCAGCGGAATATAAGCGAGATAGGTAAGCCAGCGGAGGGCGGGGTTGGGATTCATGGTGGGCTAAGTACGTGCGAGCAGCGTGTCGACGAGCATATCGATTGTCTCTTCCAAGCTCGATCTTTCGCTTCGGTGGAATGTTCCTTTTGCAGACACGAGCTTGTTAGCGGTTGAGATGAGGTCCAGGACTTCTTGCCGGTATTTTGGGTGAGGCGGAGCGATCCAGATCTCGCGCAAGGATTGCTCAGAGACCTGGAAGGAACCTTTGGGCGTGGGGCGTCTTCCTTCAATGAGAGCGGCTGACCCTTGGCTGCTGTTGAGAAAGGCGAGGCAGTAAAGCAGAAGCTCCCGAGGTTTCGCCTTCCGGCGCAGGCATAGTTCCATTTGGGAGGTAAAGGCCTTCCACACGGGGGCGGTCTTCTTAGTTGGTTGAAGGAAAAGACAAGCGTGATCCGACAGATAACCACCGGTATCAAGTACAAAACGTGCCGATCTCACCAAAGTCGGCGACATGATCCTTTGTCTCGCCATCATGAGCTTGGGGTCGCGCGGCCTATGAAATTCATACCAGGCCTTACCCGCCGAAGTGAAGGCTTTGTGCTCGAAGACTCTCTTGTAAAGGTGAGGGTAGTGGCCGCAAAGATACGCTGCGGCTCGCGGGTAAGCGACGAGGTCGCGGGCGATCCGATGTTTGAGGAGCCGGGCTACAACTTCCTTGTTAATGCCACTTTGACGAACGATGTTCTGTTCCCAGTCGTCGATTTGGATGTCGAAATCGAGAGCGTCTTTAAGGCCGAGCCTAGTCATTCGCTTCGACATGGCGGTGTCTTTTACGTTGCCAGGATCAATGCGGAAGGCCGGCTGAGGCTTTTTGCCCGAGAGAACATAGGGGTACAGGAGAACGCGACCATGCCAGTCAAGCGACCAGCGGTCGAGATCGCGGCTTTTGATGGCGCGATGGACGAGGGCCGGTTCAAGCTGGAGGTGATCGGCGGTGCTTTGGTCGAGCAGAAAGATGTCGAGCGCGTTGCCGGGGGTCACGCCTTGACGGACTTCAAGCAACTCACCGGCGGAGTACCAGAGGGGATTCCTCGGTTCTGTACGCGGAGTGCGGGCGAGATTCCAACGGTCTTGCGCTTCGGCCTGCAAGGTCGCTTGAGGGATGGCAACGCCGCTGGCGAAGTCGCTTCGTTCCGCAAGCCCGGACGTCTTCAATGTTTGCGCAAGCCGGCGGAGCGTTTCGGTGACGCTGTCTTGTCTTCGTTCGCGATCCTTGTCGCCGAACTGTTTCGGGCGGGCGGAGAGGATGGCGTGGACGGTATGGTCTGCGGACGGATGGCCCAGCGTCGCGACGGTAATGCATGGGGCGTTCATGGCGCGGAAGAAGAGATGGCCGAAAGGGTTGAGGTCGACGATCCAATTCAGAACTGTTTCAGAAGCGAGCAGAGCGCGGAGGCCACTGGCCCACTCTTTCTCGATATACGTTGCCTGAGTGATTACAGCTAGCTTTCCACCCGGACGAAGCAGATTGATCGCGCGTTGCAGAAAGAGGCCATAGATGTCGTATTTGCCTTGCGTTGCAGAGGGATAGCGTATTTTGAAGCTCCGCTTACGGGCCATATCGTAGACGGGGGCAAGTGGGCCTTTGAGGACACCACCCCAGGGTGGATTACCAATCACGCGGTGAAATCGATTGTCAATCATGGTGCGATAACGGTCGTAGTCATGCTCGCCACGCTGATTACGGGCGTTCATACGGGCGAAGAGAGGGCTTTGCACTTCGCGTTCCGTAGGCGGATCGAGGGCGTCCCAGGCAAAGATATTGAACTCCATGACAAAGTCGGGGTCGCGTTCACGCACCTGAACATAACGCGGGAGAATGCTGAAGAGGACGTTGAGCGTGGTCAAGAAGCTGGCGAAGGGATGGATGTCGATAGCGTTCACGTTGCGCTCGACGATGCGGAGGAGCGCTCCGGCCTTCTGAATAGCGGATTTGTTACGCGCGTGCAGCTCCGCGTGGCAAGGCATGGGTTCGGCGAGGTGCGCAAGCAGGCGGCTCAGGGCAGAGGTGATAAAGGCACCCGAGCCGCAGGAAGGATCGATGAAGGTGAACTTACAGAGATCCGGGGCGTCGCTGGTGTATTCGGCGAGGTCAAGCGTCAGGTTCACAAGAGAATCGGGCGTGTAGAAGCCGCCGAGCCGCTGGCGTTCATCTTCGGGTAGATAGTTTTCGTAAAGATTGCGCCAAACATCGATGTCCACACCGGTAAAGTCGTACTGGTCGAGACGAGAGAGAAGCTCGAAAAGGAGAGCGTTGTACTTCTCGTCTTCAACGTGAAGCCAGGTTCGTCGCAACTCCGGCAGAGCGTCACGATAGTCGGAACGGACGAGCCACCAATCGAATTCGCTGAGTTTGAAGATGGAGGGAAGGAGAGACTCCATGCTCCGGCGCACCTCTTCGATTGCCTCTATCGCCGGGTACTGTCTTCCACTGACACCGGTACGTTTATGGTTACCTAAAATAGTAAGCGCCGCGGCGCTGATGCGGCCGGGAAAAAGGCCCGCATCTTCGCCGACGCGATAGAGCAGTACACGGGCGAGTTGGACATGAGCCGTCTGGGCGCAAAGCTGGCGGACCCAAGGCTCGAAGACAGGCCAGAGAACCCGAACGATTTCCTGTTCCGTGATTTGATGATCCGTGGTGAACGCAAGGATGGCGTCCAGGCTCTCCGCGACACCTTCACCATTGAAACCCAGGTCTCGGAAGCACTTGGTAAGCGGCTGAGGAGAGCGACCCTCGAGAGCGAGCGTTTCTGCAAGGGCACGGGCGAGAACGGCTGGAGCCACCCGGAGAGATTCTCCGCTCCAACGCTCGTAGATTGCCTCAAGAACCGTGCGCGCTTCGGTACCAGCATCACCTGAGCGAAGTCCATGAAAGAGGCGAACAAAGTGGCGTTGCAGGTCGCTGATCGCGGCGTCGAGTTGAGCAGTGAGACGGAAGAGCGCGGATGCTAGAAAGGGTTCGGATTTACTGATGCGGTAGCGATGTTCCGCCACTGGACTAGCGGCACCTGTGTAGAGGATCGGTTGTAAAGCAAAGACGATCTCGTGCGGTGTTACGGTGTCGAGATCGAATGCCGTGAGGAGAGAGGTAGACGCTCGGCCCAAAGTATGGTCGATACGGAAGATTTCCCAGCGATCGCCGCTGGTGAGAACGCCGAGACGAAGCGTGGGGAAGGCCGACAGGCGTTGGACAAAGCTATCGCGTTCGGACTTGGAGGGCTTGTGAAAAGGTGTCTTGGTTTCGATGGTGATCAGCGGAGCGGCGTGCTCGTCCTGGAGGAGGATGTCAAACCGTTCTCCTTGTACGATGGCTGGAATGGGCCACCCTAAAAGATCCGTAAGGATGTCGCTGGTGAGCCACCCGCGAAAGCGCCGTTCTCCACCTTCTCCGGGAAATTGATTCTTCGTTTCGAAATCGGCGCACCGATCAAGGATGGTGTGAATCGCTCTTAGAAGAACATCGCCGTTAAGTTGAGGCTGAGGGCTCATCGCGTTCCATTCTGTGCGAGGGGGCGGAGGGTGCCGATGAGATAGACGGAGCCGGTGGCGACGATGAGGCCTTCGGGTGGGGTGATGGCCTGGGC
>CAXTRY010000062.1:0-15910 GCA_964246805.1 uncultured Acidobacteriaceae bacterium | reverse complement strand
CTATCATCCCGGCGCCCCTGCTCTCGCCACCCGTCCCGCCCCTCCGTCAGCCGCGTCCGAGTTGGATCCCGACGCAAACATCGTCACCAGCGTCCCCTTGCGTCCTGGGGAGATTGGCGAAGGCACCCTGCTCAAGGCCGGCATGAACCAGCCACTCTCGACCGTCACCACGCTGCGAGGCGCGCCCTTCTCCGCCACGCTCACCGAGGATGTGCTCCGCGACGGCATCTCGGTCATTCCAGCCGGATCAGTCATCGACGGCACCGTCACTGAAGTTCACGGCGGCAAACGCATCGCCGGACGTGCCGCCATCCACCTCGAACCGCGCCGCATCACCCTTCCCGACGGCCGTTACTACATTCTCCACGCCCAGGTCATCGAAACGGGCGAAGAGCACGCCGTTCGCGTCGATGGCGAAGGCAGCATCGTCCGTCGCGACCATCCCAAGGAGATGCTTGCCGTCGCCACCCTTACCACTGGCAGCGCGGCCGTGGCCGGGGCAGTCGCCGGCGGCGGAGTCGGCGCGATCGTGGGCGCGGGCATCGGTGCCGGCATCAGCACCGTTATCTGGCTGAAGCAGGATCGCCAGGCCGCTCTCCCCAGAAACACTCCGCTGGTCTTCAGTCTCACCGCTCCCATGATGATGCAGGCTTTACAGGATGGAGCGGCCCTTCGCCCCTGACGACCGTGCAGCCCGCGTCGCTCTCGCTCGTATACGTGGGTTGTACGTCACGTTTACACCAACACCCGCGACCGGCGCGCCTCCACGAAACTTCTGACACACACCAGCACAAAGATCAGGCAGAGCAGCGACATCGCCGCCTTCTCCTCCACCGCGATCGGGTGTGGGAACTCCATCCCATGCGCCAGCTGGTAAACCTGCCAGTCCGCCTTGATCGTCCCCAGAAACATCAGCAGCGCGACCGTCACCGCCACATGCATCCACAGCATCCGCTTCTTCGCGTCGGGGCTGTTCGCCAGCGCACCGAAGAGCACGAACAGCAGCCCGATCCCGCCCGGAATCAATGCCGTTGGATGCGAGCTTCCCGTCGCGACAAATCCCGCCACCGCCACCAGCACCAGCAGCACTCCAAACACTATCGTCAGCTTAGCCATGCGATGAGCATACCCGATCCATCTGACGGCGCTGCCCGCCCTGTTCGCGGCAAAGCAAAGAACAGCCAGCCGGATTCATCGTGCGTTAGCAATCCCAGCCGGTCGGCTGCGCTACCCTGTGACTATTCATTGAGGTGTATGTCTTTGACGCAAACGATCTTCGTGCTGGAAGATGACGCGGACATTTCGCGGCTGGTGCAGTATCACCTGGAGAGTGCCGGGTTTGCAGTGCGGCTGTACCTCGCGCCCCGCGACATCATCGGTGACGCCGAACGGCAGCCACCGGCGCTTTTCCTGCTGGACATCATGGTGCCCGGCGGCGATGGCCTGGACCTCTGCCGCCGCCTGCGGCAGAATCCCTCCCTCTCGACGGTGCCCATCATCTTTCTGACCGCGCGCGCCGCGGAGAACGATCGTGTGCATGGCCTAGAGCTTGGAGCCGACGACTACATCACCAAGCCCTTCGCGACGCGCGAGCTGGTGGCGCGGGTCAAGGCGGTACTGCGGCGCTTCGAGCGGCCCACCGGACCATCGCTCATCAAGTTTGAAACCATCGAGATCGACGCGAACGCCATGCAGCTGCGCGTCAACGGCGACTTGGTCACCACGACCGCCACCGAGTTCCGTCTGCTGGACTACCTGGCGCGGCATCCGGGCCGGGTTTTCAGCCGCGATCATCTGCTCGACGCCGTCTGGGGCGATGCACGCTTCGTTACGCCCCGCTCGGTCGACGTCTACGTCCGGCGCATCCGGGAAAAAATCGAGACCGACGCGGAGACTCCTCGCTATCTCAAAACCATGCGCGGCGCGGGCTATCGCTTTGAAATTCCTAAAGGAGTTTCAACATAGCGGCGTAGTGCGTTAGGATGCAGCGGTGAGCCGTAGCTTGTTGTACACCGTATCCTTGCGTGTTTGTCTGCTGGTCACCCTGTTAGCCGTGGCCTGCCTGACCGTGGCGCGAGTGCGTCAGCCCGCCGTCTGGGGCGGGGGCCTCGGTTTGGCGTTGGCCGCCGGATGGGCGGTTTCCTGGTGGATCGTGGATGGCTTGCGTAGGGCACTCGTACCAGTCGCGGCCTTAGGCTCGCCGGAGAGCGATCCCTCCGCGCCCATGCCGCCGATCGCAATGCGCGAGATCGATCAGCTAGGCCGTACCCTGCGGAACTCCTTCGGGCGCGTGGATCGGGCGCTCGATGCCTGCGTAAGCGCCCGGCAGGAGCTTGAAGCCATGCTCGACTCCATGCAGGACGCCGTCGTGGCCGTCGATACCGGAGGGCGTATCCAGTGGACCAACCAGCGTATGCAGCGATTGGTCCCGAGCGCGTCCTTCTCGACGACCATACGCATCGGCCATGCGCTGGTGCAGGCCATCCGCGACCCGGATGTGCTGGAATGCGTTCGCGTCGCGCTCCATGACCGGCAGATCGCGGAGCGGCGTTCAATCTCGCTGATGCCGGGGCGCATCTTCGAGGTGAGCGCCGCCCCCATGCCCGGCGGCGGCGCGGTAGCCGTGCTGCACGACATTACGCGCATCGAGCAAATTGAACGAACCCAGCAGGACTTCGTCGCCAACGTGTCGCATGAGCTGCGCACCCCGCTCACCTCGATCACGGGATATGTGGAAACACTGCTTGACCATGAAGTAGGGATAAGCCCGTTGGCGCGAGAGTTCCTGGGAACCATCCTGAAGAACGCCACGCGCATGAATCGCCTGACGGAGGAGCTGCTGGTCATGGCGCGCATCGACGCCGCCGAGCAGGAGCTGCATCCCGCGCCGATCCGCGCCGACGCCCTAGTCAGGGACGCCGTCGAAGGCATGAGCGGACTGGTACAGGATAACGATGCGGTACTCGAAATCGGCGACGTAACCGGCATTCAAGTCTTTGCGGATACCGATGCCGTGCAGCAAATCCTGGGCAATCTCATCGAGAACGCCATCAAATACGGACGAGCTAAAGGCGACGCGCACTGCCGCGTCGTGGTAAGCGCGCGGGAGATCGTAGAACCCTACGAATCCGTCGAGTTCAGCGTCCGGGATTTCGGCCAGGGCATCGCCTCCGAGCATCTGGGGCGCATCTTCGAACGCTTTTACCGCGTGGACAAAGCCCGGTCCCGCGAGTCCGGAGGCACCGGGCTGGGTCTCGCGATCGTCAAGCACATGGTGCAGGTACAGGGCGGATGGATCAGGGCGGAGAGCGAGCTGAATGCCGGCAGTAACTTCCTGTTCACCTTACCGAAGGCACTCTATCCGGTTCCATGAGCGGGCTTTCTTTTGAAGTTATCAGGTATGTAACGCGCCCGTAACACAACGCAAAGACACTTGGATGTGACTCTCCGTACATCGTGAACGGCATATAAGAAGGGAATACTCGTGAGATTGAAGGCATTAGCAGCGGCAGGACTCTTTGCACTTACCACGGTAGCGGCATGCGCCCAGAACCTGAACGGCGCGGGCGCGACGTTCCCCTATCCGATCTACTCCCGCTGGTTCAGCGAATACAAGGCCGAGCACCCCAGTGTCCAGATCAACTATCAGTCGATCGGCTCCGGCGGCGGCATCCGGCAGGTATCGGAGGGAACGGTCGACTTTGGCGCGACCGACGGCCCGATGACCGACGACGCGATCAAAGCGGCCAAGGTCAAGACAATGCATATCCCGACGGTGCTCGGTGCGGTCGTTCCGGTATATAACCTCAAAGGCGTATCGCAGGAACTCAACTTTTCAGGCGAGGTTATCGCGGACATTTATCTCGGCACCATCGCGAACTGGAGTGATCCGCGCATCGCCAGAGACAATCCCGGTGTAAAGTTCCCGAACGATCCGATCCTTCCGGTGTACCGTTCGGATGGCAGCGGAACCACCTTTATCTTTACCGACTATCTCTGCAAGGTGAATGCTGACTTCAAGAGCAAGGTTGGCAACGCGACCTCCGTGAAATGGCCGACCGGCATCGGTCAAAAAGGCAATGAAGGCGTGGCGGGCATGGTACGTCAGTCGCCGAACTCCTTCGGCTACGTCGAGCTGATCTACGCGCGTGGCAACAACATGCAGTTTGGGTCCGTCAAGAACGCCGCCGGCAAGTTCATCAAGGCCTCGACGGAGGGCGTCACGGAGGCGGCCGCGGGTGCCAAAATCCCCGCCGACTTCCGCGTCTCCATTACCAACGCTCAGGGCGCGAATGCCTATCCGATCTCCAGCTTTACCTGGCTGCTGATCCCCACGCAGTCGACCGATCCGGCCAAGGGTAAGGCGCTACAGGACTTCCTCACCTGGATGCTCGACAAGGGCGAAGGCGAGGCGGCCTCCATGACCTACGCTCCTCTGCCGAAACCGGTACAGGACCGGGTGCGTGCCACCATCAAGCAGGTCAAGTAAGCTAAGCTGATGGCCGCGCCGTCAAAGGATGTCGCGGCCATCACCTGTAACCTACCGGCTTTTACTTCGATGATCTCGATCGCAGGAAGAACGTGCCTCCAAGCCCCATGACTGTTGAACGAGATCGAAAATCTTCGGTGCCGTCGCCCTTCGCTCTTCCCGTGACCCTGGACGCAAGCCATCCGCGCGGACCCGCTTTGGCGGCTCCTTCCTCGGCGATACGGCAGTATCTCGGCGCGCGAGGTAGTGGCCGAGCGGCGGACGCGGCCTTCTCGGCCGTCATGCTGCTCTGCGCGCTCAGCATCTTCGCCATCGTGATCTTTATCGCCTATATTTTGGTGGCGCGATCAAGCCTGAGCCTCCATGCATTTGGATGGAAGTTCTTCACCCGCCAGGCATGGGACCCCGTCTCGGGCGACTTCGGCGCGCTCCCGTTTATCTACGGGACGCTTGCAACTTCATTCCTCGCGTTGCTTATGGCAGTACCGCTGGCCATGGGCGTGGCCGTCTTTCTGACGGAGCTGTGCCCGCGTCCGTTGCGCGCGCCGATCTCGTTCCTCACAGAGATCTTAGCGGCCATCCCCAGCGTGGTGTATGGCCTCTGGGCGGTCTTTGTCCTGGTTCCGCTGATGCGCGATTCCCTTGGGCCGTTTTTGTATAAATATCTCGGCTGGACGGGCTTCTTCGCGGGGTCGAACTTCGGCGTGGGCCTGCTGACGGCGAGCATCATCCTCGCTATCATGATCCTCCCCATCATCTCTTCCCTCACGCGCGACATCATGACGGCGGTCCCGAACTCGCAGCGCGAGGCAATGCTGGCCTTGGGTGCCACGCGCTGGGAGATGATCCGCACGGGCGTCCTGCGCAACGCGCGCATCGGCATCGTCGGCGCGGTCATGCTCGGCCTTGGCCGCGCCCTGGGCGAGACGATGGCCGTCACCATGGTCATCGGCAACCATCCCGACATCGCCAAATCGCTCTTCGCGCCCGGCTACACCCTGGCCAGCGTCATCGCCAACGAATTCTCGGAGGCCACCGGCGATCTCTACCTCAGCGCCCTCATCGAGATCGGCCTCGCCCTCTTCCTCGTCACCATCGTCGTCAACGCCATTGCTCGACTGCTGGTCTGGGCGGTCACGCGCGGCGCGCCGGCAAGGGTGGCCTAGCATGAGCACACAACCGATCAACGTCCAGATGCAATCCATGCGGCTCAACCGCGCGTGGCGCACGGCGATGAACTACTTCGTCACCGGCTTGTCGATTCTGGCTACGGTGCTTGTAATTGCCCCGCTGGTGGCCATCCTCATCTACCTGGTCTACAAGGGCGCGAGCTCGTTGAATCTGGCGTTCTTTACCCACATACCCAGACCCGTCGGCGAAGACGGCGGTGGCATGGCAAACTCCATCGTCGGCTCGGGCGTCGTGCTGGCGCTGGCAAGCTCCATGGGTATCCCCATCGGCATCGCCGCGGGCATCTACTTGGCGGAGTTCGGCCGGGGAAAGATGCTGGCCAACCTGGTTCGCTTTACGGCCGACGTATTGAATGGTGTCCCCTCGATCGTCATGGGGATCGCGATCTACTCGTTGGTGGTCATGCGGCAAAAGCACTTCTCGGCTCTCGCGGGCGGCATCGCGCTCGCGATCATGATGGTCCCCACGATCACTCGCACGACCGAAGAGATGCTCGCCACCGTGCCGCACGCCATCCGCGAGGCGGCCCTCGGGCTGGGTGTCCCCAAGTGGCGGACCGTCCTCTCCGTCAGCCTCAGGACAGCTTCTCCCGGCATCATTACGGGGTGTATGCTGGCGTTCGCGCGCGTCGCGGGCGAGACGGCCCCTCTACTCTTCACCGCCTTCGGCAACCAGTTCTGGAGCTTCAGGCTGAACGAGCCCATCGCCGCGCTGCCGCTCCAGATTTACGTCTATGCCATCTCTCCCTATGACGAATGGCACCGCCTGGCCTGGGCCGGATCGCTCGTGCTCATCGTCCTGATTATGGTCTCGGTCACGCTTGTCCGCATCTTCGCGGGACGCGGGATATTGAAAGGAAACAGCTAAGTGGGAGTCGGGATCGAAGTCGAGAATCTGAACGCCTGGTACGGCACGACGCACACGTTGCAGGATATCAACCTCAACGTACCGGCGAATAACGCGACCGCCCTCATCGGGCCCTCGGGCTGCGGCAAATCCACCTTTGTGCGCTGCCTGAACCGAATGCATGAGACTAACCCGATCGCACGGGCGACCGGCAAGGTCAAGATGGGCGAGGTCGACATCTACACCCAGGCCTCCCCGGTGGAGATACGACGGCGCGTCGGCATGGTCTTTCAACGCCCAAACCCCTTCCCGACCATGTCCATCTATGACAACGTGGCGAGTGGATTGAAGCTGAACGGCTTCTCGAATCGTAAAGTTCTCGATGAAACCGTGGAGCGCAGCTTGAAGCAGTCCGCTCTCTGGGAAGAAGTCAAGGACGACCTCAAGAAGAAATCGGGCGCAAGCCTTTCAGGGGGCCAGCAGCAACGGATGTGCATCGCGCGAGCGCTGGCCGTTGACCCAGAAGTCCTGCTGATGGATGAGCCCGCCTCGGCCCTCGATCCCGTCTCGACCTCGAAGATCGAGGATCTCATCTTCCAGCTTAAATCCCAATACACCATCGTCATCGTCACGCATAACATGCAGCAGGCGGCGCGCGTGGCGGAAAACACCGGCTTCTTCCTGAACGGTAAAATGATTGAGTTCGACTCCACTCACAAGATCTTCACCAACCCGAAGGACAAGCGCACCGAAGACTACATCACCGGAAGGTTCGGCTAAATGGCGCGCGTTAAATTCCACCAGAATCTCGACGACCTCAAGGAGCGCCTGCTCGTCATGGCGGGCATGGCCGAGCAGGCGATTCAGCGCTCCATCGAAGCCTATCGCTCGCGCGACCTCTCGATCTGCGAACTGGTCTTTCGGTCTGAGCCGGCGATCAACCGTCTGGAGCGGGAGATCGACCAGCTTGCGCTCGACCTGCTCGCCATGGAGCAGCCCATGGCCATCGACCTCCGTTTCATCCTGTCGGTCATTCGGATCAACGCCGATCTCGAACGCGTGGGCGATCAGGCCGTCAACATCGCCGTGCGTGTGCGCGAGATGGAAGCCCACGCGGACATCGACCTGCCCGTCGACATTCCCAAGCTGGCGCTGTTGGCCTCGGCCATGGTCCGCAAGGCCTTGCAGGCGTTCATTGAAGGCGACGCGGAACTCGCCGAATCCGTTCTTACGATGGACGACCAGGTGGATGAGATGAACGACGCCGCGTTCCATGCGCTCAGCTCGCTGATCAAAGAGCGGCCGGAGCTCTCCCCGCAATCACTCAACGCGCTCATCATCGCCCGCAACCTGGAACGGGTAGGCGACCACGCGACCAACATCGCCGAAGACGTCATCTTCTGGGTGCGTGGTGCCGACGTCCGGCATAACTTCGCAAATGTCTAATTCGCGGAGATGGGCTGCTCCCACCAGAGATGCGCGGGAATAAGAGGATAGTAAAGCATCAGGCGAACCGGTTCGGCGGGGGCCAGCGCGCGAGCGTAGGTTTGCATCTGCGGCTCATACCGGCCGCGCTCTTGCTCCAGGAAGGCGTGTAACCCTTCGCGTCCGTGGGTTGCGGTTTTGAAATCGACGATCCACAGATGAGTGTCTCCCTCGATGCCCGGCGACGCTCCTGCCCGAAAGAGCCTGTCTAAACGGACGGACGAGGGTTCGTCCCGCCATGCCGTGAGGGCCTGTTCGGAAGCAGCGCCGGCGTACGGCGCAAGTATCCAACGGCCCGTCTCATCCGCGAGCATCTGTGTAAGCGCGGCGAGCACCCTCTGGGTGAGGCGCTCGATCTGCGCGGGTGGAAGTCCGCTCGCGCGGAGCATACCGCTAATGCGAGGCGTCCATTGCGGCAGCTCGACCGTTAGTTGCTCTCCCGAGCCCCCAGCGGCAAAGCGCCGGGCCAGCAGCTCAAGAAACGCGTGGACGGCGTTGCCCAAGGCGCGAGCGGCAAACGAACCCTCGGGGCGAACGAACGAATCTTGACGCGGCCCGCCAGCCACGGTAGCGACACGATCCAGCTTGGGAGTGGATTTATACAAAGCCTCTAAATCGAATCCGCTTGGAAGGCGATGCAGCAACGGCGGCGGCTCCGGCGCGGGCTCCGCGGCGGAGGCGGCAATCGCCAGGCCCTCATCTTGCGGCGTTAACCGAATCGGAATAACGTCCGCGGACAAGGAAGCAAAGTGGTTCCGGGCAGCCGGCCAGGCTGCTTGGAGCAGACTGCCGGGCGCGGCGGTAATCTCGCCGGCCGCGCTATGCTGTGGCGCGGCGAACAGATGCAACTCCTCGCGGGCGCGGGTGCAGGCCACATACAGCAGACGCTTGCGCTCGGCGGCCTCGCGCGCGTCTTCTATCCCGCGCATCCAGTCGTTCAGCTCGCGCGAAGGCTCGCCCCGGCCCGCGATCGGCGCGAGCACCACGTGGGCGGACTCCGGATCCAGGGAATCGAGCTCTGTCCACGCAAGTAGAGGAGCACGCTTGACGCGGCTCTTGCGTTCCAGCGCGGGTACGAAGACGAGGTCCCACTCCAGTCCCTTGGCTTTGTGGATCGTCAGGAGATCGACGGCTCCGGGCACGGGAGCGGAATGAGCGTAAAGCGTTTTCAACCGCTGCTGTAAAGACTGCACAAGGCCGCCATCGCCATGCTCAAGTTCGTCGAGCAGCTCGAAAAAACGCGTTGTGTTGGCTATCTCCTCCGCGCTCAGGTAAAGATTGCCGCCCAGCGCGCGCCAGGTGCGCTCCACCCATGGCGAGAGAGGAAGCTTGCCTCGCTGCATGGCGGCGCTTTGCAGGATCGCGGCAAAGCGGTCAAGGCGTCGGCGGCCATCGTCGGAAAGCCCTTCGCCACGCTCCGCGATCAACACCGGAATCAACGCATTGGCTAGGGTTGCATCGTCGCCCGCCGCCAGCGTGTGCAGGTCGGTCAGCGTAAGGCCGCACCACGGAGCACGCAGAATCGCGAGCCACGCAATGCGATCCGCCGGATGGAGTAAAGCGCGTGTAAGGGCTAGAAGATCGAGAATCTCGTGCTGCTCGGCCAGCGGCTCGATGTCCACGGCGCGAAACGGGAGCGGGCCTTCACCTTCGTCTTTCTTGAAAACCGCGACAATATCCGCAAGGTGCTGGCGCGCGCGGACGAGGACGGCGATACTCCAGGGCTCCACGCGTCCCGGTGGCAAGGGCTTGGCGCGCCATGCTTCCACCAGGCGGCGGATGGCAAGCGCTTCTCCGCGCGACTGGTCCCGGCGGTCCTCCGGGCCCGCCCCCGCCGGGATCACGGTCCCATGCCACGCGCGCGCCTCCGCCTCCGTGGGGTCGCGCACCGGCGTAGCCGCGACAAACGGAACATCTTCCGGATGCAGCGGCGTAACCTCTCGCGGAAACAGCAGCGAGAAGTCTTCATTGGCGTCCGCGACCAGGATCTGTTGCGAGCGGAAGTTTGCCGTCAACCGCAGCGTACCGACAGGCAACTCGCCCAGCTTGCCCGTGCGCATCGCGCGGACGAATCGTTCCACGCGCGCTTGGCGGAATAAGTAAATCGACTGCTTCGGGTCGCCGACCAGAAAGACGGTCTGGCTCCGGCCGTCCCAGCCATGGGTCAGCAGCTCAATCAAATCGTACTGGCTTGTGGAGGTATCCTGCATCTCGTCCACCAGCAGATGCTGCAGCTTCATGCCCAGCGCGGCGGCCAGGTCGTCGCCTTCGGTGTCGCGCCGCAACGCAGCCCGTGCCAGCAGGCCGAGCTCGGTAAAGTCGCATTCGCCGCGCGTCGCGAACACCAGTTGCAGCTCGACGAGCGCGTTTTGCAGAATGCGGAAGAGGGCCTTCGCGACTAGCCACTGCTCGGGAGGATACTTGGCCGGCGGCAGGCGGCGAACCTTGCTGAAGGCTGTCAACAGGTCGTCACGCTGGCTCCAGGCTTCGAGTATCTCGCGCAGCAGGCCATGATAGGGTGACTTGCGGTCATACTCGTGAACGCCGATCGTGCGTTTGTTGATCCCCTTTTCCTTGCGCCAGCCGTTGGACCCCGTGGCGAGAAGATGGATCAACGCCTTCCAGTGGGCGAGGTGGTCGGCGGTCTCGCCGGGCGCGTCGCGCAGGTTGGCGCACAGGGCAAAGGGTGACGCGCTGCCCTCGTATCCCGCCATATGCCCCAGCTCGCTGGCGATGCCGGTCAACGCTTCAAGAATATCGCCGGGTATGGTCTTGGCAAGCTGCTGAAGCCCTGCGCAGATTGCCTGGTCGAGCGCGCGTTCCAGTCGCGGAAGAACCGTACCGTCAAGCTCGGCATCGGTCAGCGCCTCGCCGGTAAGCGGAACGAGAGAACCCCACTGATCGCGAAAATCGAGCATCTCCGCCACAAGGCGCTCGCAATCGGCCAGGTTGCCATCCCGATGCAGCAGAAGCGTGCGAAGAGCCTGGTCGAGCGGCTCGTCCTCACCCCCGAGACGCAGGAAGGTGCGCCGGGCGGCTTCGCGGTACAGCGGCGCGGCCTCCAGGAGAGGGGCCAACCGGCCACCGCTCCCGGACAGCACCGGCAGCGAACGGGCAATCTCGGAACAAACCGAATCGATCGTGCGGATACGTAGCCGTGCGGGATTTTCAAGCAGCCGCCAGCCAAGCAACGCATCGCGTCGAAGGGCCGCCAGGGCAAGATCGCGCGTCTCGCGGTCGAACTTGCTGCCGATAGCCGCTGCGTTGGCGGCGGCTTCCAGCTGCTTCAGGACACGCTCCCGCAGCTCGCCCGTAGCCTTGACGGTGAAGGTAATCGCCAGAACCTGCTCCGGCTCGGTCACGGATTCATCCGCCAGCAGCTTGAGCAGGCGTTGCACCAGAAGACCGGTCTTGCCCGACCCCGCCGGAGCCTCCACAATCCACGACCGGCGAATGTCGAGCGCTTGCTCGCGTTGGTCGGTGTCGGGCGGCGCATCGATCGTCGGACGCGGCTTCTGGCGGCGTTCGACTAAAAAGAGGTTAGCCATCGACCCCCTCGGCGTCTTCGTGCTCGTCGTCGGGGGCATGGAGCAGGGTAAGGTCGAGCCGGCAGAGAAGACGCTGCTCGCAATACTGGCACGTATGCGGATAGCTCTTCGGCCGGACGCGCGGATCGCCCTGATGAAAGTCCGTAGCCAACGCCGTCAGCGTCTCGCGCCAAGCGTCCACCTGCGCGTCCAGGCTTGCGGTCTGGAGCTTTGAAGACCTCAAAAGAATGTCTTTCTGCGTCTCGTAACCCTGCATCGCCATGTCTTTACCGGCGCGGATATTCGCAAACGCAACCCCCGCCAGCGGTCGCTCTGCGCTTGCCGCGAGCACCGCGTAAAGCGGCAGCTGCGGCTCGTCCGGGCGCTCCGTCAGCCAATCGGCCGGACGCGCTTCGCCGGTCTTGTAATCGAGGATCACATCGCCGAACTCCGTCTCGTCGATTCGATCCACGCGCAACGTCAGACGAAGCGGACCGATCCGGACATCGTTCAGCTCAAGCTCTTCGTCGCGGACCACGAACGGCACTTTGCGGTCGAGCTCCTTCAAGAGCCACTCATCCAGCACGGAGAGCAGACGCTCGCACTGCACATCCAGGTAGGCGGCGGACCACGCGCCGGAGTTGGCGGCGGCCGTCCGTAGCAACGCAGCCTCGATCGCTGCCGTCAGGCGGCCGCGGCGGACATCGATCGTAAGGGAGCGTAGTTCGTCCTGGCTCTGGACGCCCTTCCAGAACGCTTGAAGCACCTCGTGGACGACTTTGCCGCGGTCCCTGGCATCCATGCCCGGCTCGACGGCCCCGAGGACACGGGCAAACAGGCGATGCTCCGCGAAGGCACGAAAACCGCACGCCGCCTGATGCTTCAGAATCTCAGCCCCGCCTAGAAGCACCTCGTCGGGGAGCGGCGGCAGCGTGGCTAGGTCGTCGATCCTCTCCAGCGCCAGCGGCTGGAACGATGCGGCGACAACCGCGCCTTCCGCGTCCTTCAACCGCAGCCCGGTAAGAGCGGCGGATGGGCGCTGATGGCCCTCGGCAAGCTCACGGGAATAGCTGAACGTAACGTCCGCCGCGCTCCCGGCGACGCGCTCGGCGGTCCGGCGCGCATGGGCAAGATCGAGCGCGGCATCGGTGCCCGGCATCTTGAGATCGCGCTGCAGATGCCAGCTCAACAGAGGGCTGGTACCCGGTCGCTGCGGCCAGGTGGCGTCCCCCGCGCCGAGAAACCATGCCGCGTCGAACGTAGAGCCGGCGGACTCAAGCGGCTCCATCACCTGCACGGGCGCGCCGCGCGTCTCCGGGGCGAACAGCGTCCGCCCGGCGAGGCGTGCGATCGCGGCGACGGCCTCGCCATACGTGGTACGAACCCCCGTGAAATCAAGCGTGGCCAGCTCGTCGAGCACGCCCTCCCATCGGCGAAACGCCTGGAAGCCGACGCTGTCCAGTTCCCTTCCCCAACCGGCGGCGGTCAGCAACGCGCGAAAGGTATCCGCCCAGTCGGCATAGGACCGCGTCTCACCGAGAGGATCGGCGGCTATCACCCGGCGAAGGGTTCGCAGCACGGCGGCAACCTCGGGGACCTGGTATTTTGAGGACTCCGTGAGCCGCAGCAGACCTTCGATGGAAAGCTCCGGCCGAAGCGGATGATGGCGGCGCAGCGTGGAAGCATCGAAGGCGGCGCGGCCCATCACATCGTTCCCCCCGGCAAAATGCGGAGAGAGCAGAAGCTGACTGATCCGACCGATAGCCAGCGGTGCCACCGCCCAATGAAGTATAGTCAGCGCCGTCTCCACCGGCGCGGTGTGATCCAGCGGAATGCCCAGCGAAAACTCAAATAGCGGCGGTGCGTGATCGGTAATGATATTGCGCTCGGGCGCGAGGGTCTGGCGCAGCACCCGGTCGATCTCTGCCCGGCGCGCCGCGAGACCGGGAACGATGAGGGCGATGCGAGCGCCGGGCTGCGCCTCAAGGTGCCGCCGCAGGTAGCCTGCCGCCGCAAGCAGCTCTTCCTGCTCATCCGTGGCCTCCGAGAGCTGCGCGTCACCGGCACCCGAAAGGTGCGTCTCCGCGATTGCGATTCCTCGATGCCCGATCGCGACGATCAGAGCCTGCTGAGCGGGCGTCATCCGGTCGAAGCCTACAAGGAGGTAGCCGCCGGCCGAGAGCCGGACGGAAGATTTTGCGGCAAGGACCGATGCCAGCTGTGCCCGCGGAAGAAAGCCGTCGCCGCGGCAGCGATAGTCGAAGGCTTGTGCCCAACGGGCAAATGCGCGTGTATCGACGCTGTTGGCGGAGCCGCGGAGACGATCCTCGCCACCATGGGACCACAGTCGCGACCAGGCATCGGCGGCAAGCTCGGCCAGTGAGTCGGGCGGAAGCAGGCTCCGCCATTCAGGATCGGCGGCAATAATCCCCAGCCAGAGCGTATGCTCCTGGGCCGGGTTGAGCAGCAGCTCCGTCGCCTTCCCCTCAAGCAGCAGGTCGCGCCAAAGCGACGCCATCCAGGTATCCCACGCAAGGATCGCCGGCGGCTCCCAGGTGGTCAGGCCGGCGGCATGACGGTCGAAGTCGGCTTGCTGCCGGAGCGTCCGCGCCGCCCGCTGATTGCTCGTCAGGACAGTCGCGCCCCGCGCCAGAGCTTCAGAAATCTCGGAGGGAAGCAAAGCCGCCATACCTCGGTTATACGCTCGTTGCGGGTGGAAGTTCCCCGTCCGATGCCACAGGAACAAGGCTGAGTCCCAGCAAGGCAACCGCCGCGCCGAACGGCAGCACAAGCGCAAACTGGAGCGACCCGGCGCGCGTGGACACTACGCCCATCAGCCACGGCAGCGCCGCCGCGCCGATCGCCGACACCGCAAGAATCACTCCGGCTTGCCGCGCCGTCGGCGTCCGCGCCATCAACAGCGAGAAGGCAGCCGGGAAAAACGGCGCCAGACAAAGCCCCAGCAGCACGGCAAAGATCGCAATCGCCGGAGCGGAGTGTGCGAGAGCAAGCAAGGCGGTAAAGCCGGCGGCAAGCGCCAGCGAGAGGCGCAGGAGCAGCCGCTCCCCCATCCGCAGCAGCAGCAGCGAGGAGGCCGCTCGCCCGACGGTCAACCCGATCAGCAGAAGGAGCAGCGTCGACTCGCCAAGCACCAGGGAGCGGCTGCCGTAGCGAAGGGAAAATGTAGTCAGCCATCCCCCAAGACACGTCTCCAGGCCGCCGTAGAGGATAAGCAAGGCGCAAAAGTATCCGAAAATCGACTTCGGCAGGCAAAGCCCGATGGCCGGCTCGGGTGCGTCCGCCGCTTCGGGCGCGGCCTTGCGAAGCTGCAGCAGCAGGACCAGCAGCAGCGCAAAGAAGCAGCCGCTGAGACCGCCGAGCAGTGTCCGCAAGGAGAATCGTGGCGTCAACAGTGCCGCCAGCGCCGGGGAAAGCATCATGCCGAAGCTGAACGAAAAATTGAGGAAAGCCAGGCGGGAACCGCGATTGCCCGCATACCGCCGCCCGCCCAGAATATTGATGGAGGTGATGAGCTGCCCCAGACCGTAGCCTCCGACAGCGAGGCCCATGCACGCCGAAAGCCTCGCGGACGAGAGCGCAAAGATACCGAAGCCGATCGACGCCGCCGTCATGCCCACTCCCATGCTGCGCCGCAGGTGCTTCGAAACGGTAAGCCCGCCCAGAAATGAGCCGTAAAACTGCGCGGAAAACAATAGCCCGCTCTGCGCGTCGGTCATATGCCATTGCCGCGCCAGCAGCGGCAGGATTGGCCCCAGCAGCAGTGTCCCCAGCCCGGTAAGGATAAACGCCAGATGCATCCAAAGCTCGGCGGGCGCGGCGCGCGGCGTGCTGGACTGACCGGTAATCGGCAAAGCGCTACTCATACGCCCATTATCATCGTTGGAGAGGTCCATCGCTTGCGCCGTCTTCCATTGCTCTTGCTCCTCCTTGCACTCGGCTGCCGTTCGGCGGCTCCGCCTGCGTCCACGTCCGACCTGAAGACCTTCCCCGTCCGTGGCAAAATCGTCTCCGTCGACGCCACCCACGTCACGCTCGACCACGAGGCCGTTCCCGGCTTCATGGAAGCGATGACCATGGCCTACAAACTCAAAGACCCCTCTATCGTCGGAGAACTGCACCCCGGCGACCGCATCACCGCCAAAATCCTGACCCGCAAGGACGCCGCCGGCTTTCTCGATCCCAAGCTCGACGAGATTGTCGTCATCGCCCAGGCAAAGCCCGACTACAAGCCGGCCGTCCAGTACCACGTGCCCCAGGCCGGAGACGGCGTGCCCGACTTCGCGCTCCTCAATCAAAGCGGACGCACCGTGCATCTCTCGCAGTTCAAAGGCCGCGTCGTGCTCGCCACCTT
>CAXTRY010000061.1:0-16579 GCA_964246805.1 uncultured Acidobacteriaceae bacterium | reverse complement strand
CGTATTTACCAATGGCGTGGAGTATGTGCCGCCATCGGGATTGCAAAGCCTGGGGGTTGCGGCGGCCGGCTTGCCGGCGTTTGCGTATGTGGGAGCCTATATCAACTCTTCGGCGTTTCGCACGCAAGGCATCGAGTTCGAGGCGGAGTATAAGGCGGGCCGACATCTGTTCGCGCGGGGCGGCTACACCTACACCGACGCGGTGGTGCGGCACTCTTTCTCAAGCGACAATCTTGGTCCAAGCTACAACACGTCGGGAGATTTCAGCTCGATTCCGATTGGGGCTTATTCGCCGCTGGCGGGGGCGCGTCCCTTTCGGGTGGCGCCGCATACGGGGTATTTCGGCCTGAACTACACGCGGTCGAAGTTCTATGCCGCGCTGACGGGCACGATGGTGGGAAGGCGCGACGATTCGGACTTTCTGTGCGACAACACGCAGCCTTACTTTGGGTGCGGCTCCAGCTTGCTGCTGCCGAATCGCAATCTGGATGGAGCGTATCAGCGTTTACAGCTTGGCGGAGGGTATCAGCTGACGCCGCGCGTCAACGTCTATACGGACATTCAAAACCTGTTGAGCGAGCACTATGCGGAGGCCTTCGGGTTTCCAGCGCTGCCGTTTACGTTTCGATCCGGCATCAAGCTGAACTTTGGGGGCGAGTCTTGGCGGCTGAAGTAAGCAGGGATGCCGCCGTACCCGCGGCCTCTGTCCTCAATGGATCGAGGCCACGGGTGCCGGCGTCCGATACTCGAGCGCGGAGGAGCGATCGCGGTGGTGGTGCTCTTGCCGTGCTGCTGCCGGTATTGGCGGCTTCGATGCTGGTCGCGACTTCCGTGGGTTACGTGCATATTCCGCTGGGTGCGCTGACGGCGGCGATGGTGCACGGCCACGCGCTGACGGAGACGCAGCATACGATTTTGTTTGCGATCCGCCTGCCGCGCGTGCTGGCCTCCGCGCTGGTGGGGGCGGCGCTGGCGCTTTCGGGGCTGATGTTTCAAGGGCTGTTTCGCAATCCGCTTGCCGACCCGTACATTATCGGGGCCTCCGGCGGGGCGGCCCTGGGGGCGTGCATCGGGATCGTGTTTTTGACGCAGTTCTCAATCCTGGGCTTCAGCGCGACGGCGTTGCTGGCGTTTGCCGGGGCGGTGTTGACGATGGTCGCGGTGTATTTGCTGGCGCGTTCGCGAGGGCGCACGAGCGGGGTGACCTTGCTGCTGGCGGGGTTTGCGGTGGGAACGATGCTGAGCAGCTCGACCTATCTGTTTGAAGTCTTCGATCCCAATCCCGCGTTTGGACACCGGATTGTGATTGCGTGGCTGCATGGGTCGATCGGTGTTCCGGAGTGGAACCAGCTCGGTGTCACCGCGGCCTTGTTTGCCGTGGCGGCGGGATGCGCGCTTCCGCTGATGAGGCGATTGAATACGCTGGCGCTGGGGGATGAGTATGCCCATCAATTAGGGCTGCGTGTGGAGACGACGCGTATGGCGATTATCCTGACGGCTTCCTTGCTGACGGCGATCGCGGTCTCCCTGGGCGGGCTGATCAGCTTCGCGGGGCTGATCGTGCCGCACGTGGTGCGTCTGCTGGCTGGCCCGGACCATGTGCGTCTGCTGCCGGTGACGCTGGTGGCGGGAGCGATCTTTCTGGTGCTGACGGATACGCTGGCGCGGACGGTCTTTGCGCCGTCGGAGATGCCGGTGGGCATTCTCATGGTGTTTATCGGCGGGCCATTCTTTCTATATCTGCTGCGTAAGGGCAAGCGGGAGTACACGCTATGACGCCGTTACTTGCCGTCGCCGACGTGAGTTTCAGCTACGCGAGCAGGCCCGTGCTCGACGGCTTGAGCCTGAAGGTATACGCCGGGACCGCGACGGCGCTTGCCGGGCCGAACGGCGCGGGCAAGACGACGCTGCTGCGTATTCTGGCGGGGACGCTCGATCCTTCAGCGGGAACGGTGATGCTCGACGGAAGATCGTTGGCCGGGATGCCGCGTAAAGAACGGTCCCGTCTGATTGCGCTTGTGCCGCAGCAGCTCGATTTATCGTTCGACTTTACGGTGGAGCAGATTGTGGAGCAGGGACGCACGCCGTATGTCGCATTTTTCGGCGGCTTGGCGCGCGCGGATCGTGTGGCGATCGATCGTGCGCTCGACCAGGCCGGCGTGGCGAGTCTGCGACATCGCGTCTTCAATGAACTGAGCGGAGGCGAGCGGCAGCGGGTGAAGATTGCGCTGGGGTTGGCACAGGAGCCGCGCTTGCTGCTGCTCGATGAACCGACGCAGAACCTCGACATCGGACGTCAGGCGGAGCTGATGGCACTGCTGCAAGATTTGCGCGAGCAGGGGCTTACGATCCTTGCGTCGATGCACGATTTGCACCTGGTGCGGGAGAACTTTTCGGGGGTGCATCTTCTCCATGCGGGCGGGCGGATGGTGAGCGGGACGCCGGTGGAAGTGTTGAGCGCGGAGAACCTGATGACGGCGTTCGGCTGTTCGCCGGGCCGTCACCCGATGCTTGCGCCCACGCGCGAAGCCAAGGAGGGGATATGGGCTCAATGAGTGCGGATATGGCGGCGGAGCTTGCCGCGCGGGTAGAAGCCGTGGACGAAGTGTGGCGAGCCCGGACGCGCGCGCATCTGGACGCGCTGACGAAACCGCTGGGCAGTCTGGGGCGGCTGGAGGATCTGGCGGCCCAGGTTGCCGCCGTTCGCGGAGATAAGATGGCGCTCCCCTTGCGAAAAGCGGTGTACGTCTTTGCCGCCGACCATGGAGTGACAGCCGAGGGCGTGAGCGCGTATCCGAGCTCGGTGACGCGGCAGATGGTGCATAACTTTCTGCGCGGAGGGGCCGCGATCAATGTGCTTGCACGGCGGCATGAGGTCAAGCTGCACGTGGTGGATGTTGGGGTCGACGCGGATTTTGGAGACGCGCCGGGTCTGCTCGACCGTAAGATCGCGCGCGGCACGGCCAACATGCTGCGCGAGGCGGCGATGACGGAGGAGCAGGTCGCGCGCGCACTCCAAACGGGAGCGGAGTCGGCGGAGGAAGCCGCGTCCGCCGGCGTGACGCTGCTGGCGGTGGGTGAAATGGGCATCGGGAACACAACGGCGGCAAGCGCGATTACCTGTGCGTTGACGGGAGCGCGACCGGAAGACGCAACCGGACGGGGAACTGGCCTGGATGACGCTTCGCACCGGCGTAAGGTGGCGGTGGTCGCGGGGGTTCTCGAGCGGTTCGCAACCGAAGTGCCGGGGGCTGCGCCGATCGATATTCTCCGCTCGACCGGCGGTCTGGAGATCGCGGCGATGACGGGCATGGTGCTGGCGGCTGCACATCACCGGATCATATTGGTGGCGGATGGATTTATCTCAACCGCGGCTGTGGCGATTGCGATGGCGCTGCAGCCGAAGGTTTGCGGCTATCTTGTCGCGGGTCACCGGTCCGAGGAGCCGGGGCATCGCATCCTGCTGAGTCATTTGAAGCTGGAGCCGGTGCTTGCGCTGGGGATGCGTCTGGGTGAAGGTACGGGCGCGGTGCTGGCGATGCCGGTGATCGAGGCGGCTGTCGCTCTCTATCTGGAGATGGCTACCTTTGCGTCGGCGGGCGTCAGCGAGGCATCGCGATGACGATGGCGGCACAGGTGCGCGGCGGCTTTTACGATTTTCTTTCGGCGGTGCAGTTTCTTACGCGGGTCCCTCTTTCCTCCTTGCCTTACGATGCCGGGTCGCTCTCTCGTTCGGCTAAGTTCTTTCCGGTGGTGGGCCTGTTGCTGGGGAGCTTGGCGGCGGGATGGATGCTTTTGCTGGAGGCGCATCTGCCGAGGCTTGTAGCGGCGGTGCTTACGATTGGATTGCTAGTGACGATTACGGGATGTTTCCATGAAGACGGTCTGGCGGACGCGGCGGATGGTTTTGGGGGCGGACATACGCGCGTTAAGGTGTTGACGATTATGAAGGACAGCCGGATCGGCAGTTATGGCGCGATGGCGCTGGGGCTGAGCCTGATGGCGCGCGTGAGCTTGCTTGCGGCGCTGTCCGCGCATGAGGCCGTCCGGTACTTGATTGCCGCTCATGTGCTCTGCCGGTGGACGACTTTACCGCTCAGCTTTTTCTTGCCGTCCGCGAGTGAAGGGGGACAGGGAGCGCGGGTCGCGGGGATGACGACGCGCGGGAGCCTGATCGTGGGAACGATCTTCAGCTTCGCGATCGCTCTTCTGTTGCTGCGGATGCGGGGGATGGCCGCGATTGCGAGTGCCGTGCTTCTTACATTGGCCACGGGGTTTTACTATAAGCGACGCATCGGTGGCGTGACCGGCGATTGCTTCGGCGCGACGAATCAACTGACGGAGAGCCTGGTGTATCTATGCGGAGTATGGATGGTATGAGCGATCTGATTTTTGTGCGTCATGCCGAGACGGAGATGGCCGGCACGTTTTGCGGCCACGCCGACCCGCCGGTGAACGCCGCGGGGCATCGCCAGATCGAGGCGATGCTTGAAGGCCTGGCGGCAGTGCCGTGCGACGCCGTGTATTGCAGCGATCTTCGCCGCGCGCGGGAGACGGCGGAGGCGGTGGCGAAGTTTTACGGCGTACCTTGCGTGGAGCGCACGGGGCTGCGGGAGATTGGCTTCGGCGCGTGGGAGGGGCTAGGCTGGGAACAGATCGAGGCGCTCGACGCGGAGTTCGCCGCGCGCTGGATCGCGGAGTACCCTCACCTTGCCGCTCCCGGCGGAGAGACGTTCCGCTCGTTTCAAGAGAGGGTCGCGCGGGAGCTGGCGTTTCTCTTGCAGGAGAGCGAACAGCGCCGCATTGTGGCCGTAACCCATGCGGGGGTAATGCGAACCGTGCTGCAAATGCATGATTTCACAACCGAAGAGCAGGCATGGGCGTGCACGCAAACGTATTGCAGCTTCGTTCGCTACGCTCCCGCCTCAAGTTCAACCGAAGTATTACCCGTTCCACAAGGAGAGCAACGATGAGTATCGCAACCACACACGGCGACGGCGGACAGACTGGACTGGCCGGCGGCATCCGTGTTTCGAAGGCCGATCTGCGGGTCGAGACCTACGGCACGATCGACGAACTGAATACGTTTCTCGGCTTCGCGCGCAGCATCTGCCGGAACGAAGAGGTGAAGGGCTGGACGGAGACGATTCAGCGGACGCTGTTCCGTGTGGGCGCGGCGCTGGCCACGCCTCCGGCCGCGTCGCCGGGAGACAGGAAACAACCGGCTTCCGTTACGGCGGAGGACGTCGCGATGCTGACGGAGCTGGTGCACAAGATTGAGGTCATGGACGGCATTCTCGGCGATTGGTCGCTGCCGGGAGCGCACACGGAATCAGCAGCCTATGAGATGGCGCGAACGGTGTGCCGCCGGGCGGAGCGCAACGTGGTCCGGTTTATCGCCGAGGGCGCGGAAGTACAGCCGGAGGTGCTCGCTTACCTGAATCGCCTGTCGGACGCGATCTGGCTGTTTGGGCGGCTGATTGAGTGCAACGCCGGCGTGGATGCTCGTCTGCGAACGGCGGACGAGGCGGGCCCGAAGTGGTCGCGAGCCTGGTGACGGCGCGGCGTTGTGGATTTGCAGAGGGCGATCGAGAAGCTGTCTATCGGGCGATTGCGACCCGGCGCGATGTGCGTCAGGGCTATTTGCCGGAGCCGTTGCCGGATGAACTGCTGTGCCGGATGTTGGCCGCCGCGCATTGTGCGCCTTCGGTGGGGTTGATGCAGCCGTCCCGCTTCGTGGTGGTTCGCGACCTGGCGGTGCGGTTGGCGGTGCACCAGGCGTTTACCGAAGCGAACGAGGAGGCGATGGAGTGTTACACCGGAGAGCGGCGCGAGCAGTATGCAGATCTGAAACTCGAAGGCATTCTGGAGGCTCCGCAGAACATTTGCGTATTGAGCGATACGCAAAGCTCGCGAGGACACGCATTGGGCCGGCGGACGATGCCGGAGACGGCGGTCTACTCCACGGTATGCGCGATCCAGAACCTATGGCTTGCGGCGAGAGCGGAAGGGGTGGGGGTGGGCTGGGTGAGCATTTTGCACCCGGAGCGGCTACGGGATATTTTAGGTGTCCCGGCGCATATTTTGCCGGTGGCGTATCTTTGTCTCGGCTTTGTAGACCACCTCGATAGCGAGCCGACGCTCGAGCGTCTTGGATGGGAGCGGCGTATCCCTTTGGAGGCGGTCGTTTCCTACGATACTTATCGCGACGAAGCCGGGCCGGTGTAATGCCGCATGGTGACGGAATCTTAAGCACAGCCGCTACATCCAACCGGTGGAGATCCCTTGCCCGATCAAAGCGTATCTCAATCAGCGCCCGCAACCGGTCGTATCGATAACCAACTTTCCCGCGCGAACGGCGCGACCCATCCCAACATCATCCTCGGGATCTGCTGCATGAGCCTGCTTGTGGTCGGCATGGACGTTACGATCGTCAACGTGGCGTTGCCGGCGATCCAGCGCGAACTCCATGCGACCTTGTCGGGCCTGCAATGGGTTCTCGACGCGTACACGCTTGTGGTCGCGAGCCTGCTGATGCTGTCGGGATCGATGTCCGACCGGTTTGGGCGGCGGCGCGTCTTCCAGATCGGCCTGGTGCTCTTTACCGCGGGATCGCTGCTGTGCAGCATGGCGCACGGCATCGGTGGCCTGATTCTCTACCGGGCGTTGCAGGGCCTGGGCGCGTCGATGCTGAATCCAGTGGCGCTATCGATCATTGCAAATGCGTTCCCGGAACCAAGGGACCGGGCACGCGCGGTGGGTATATGGGGAGCAGTTGCCGGAGTGTCGCTCGCGATCGGGCCGCTGATCGGTGGCGCGTTGACGCAGACGATCGGGTGGCGTTCGATCTTCTGGATCAACTTGCCGATCGGGCTGATCGCCGTAACATTGGCGGCTCGCTACATTCAGGAGTCGAAGGCACCGCGCGCGCGGGCCTTCGATCCAGTGGGGCAGCTGATGGTCTTTGCCGGGTTGGCATCGCTGACCTATGGAGTGATCGAGGGGCCGCGCGCCGGGTGGACTTCCCCCACGATTCTGGGGCTGTTCGCAGTGGCGGCGGTGGCGCTCACGATCTTTCTGCTCTACGAGCCGCGACGCAAGGAGCCCCTGGTGGACCTCCGCTTCTTTCGCAGCGTGCCGTTCAGCAGCGCGACCTTGCTGGCGTTGAGCGCGTTTTCTTCGTTTGCGGGATTTCTCTTTTTGAATACTTTGTATTTGCAACAGGTGCGTGGATTTTCAGCGTTCCACACCGGCTTTTGCACGCTGCCCTTGGCGGTCGCCATGATTGTTTGCGCGCCGCTCTCGGGCCGATTGGTCGCCGGCCATGGCGCACGTCCGTCGCTGCTGATTGCGGGCGCGGGTTTTCTCATCAGCACGTTGATGCTTACGCGTTTAGCGGCGAACACGCCGATCGTGCTTCTGTTGGTAGCCTATGCATTGTTCGGCGTGGGGCTTGGCATGGTCAATCCGGCGATTACCAATAATGCTGTCGCGGGCATGCCGCTTTCGCAGGCCGGCGTGGCGGCGGCGATCGCCTCGACGGGACGGCAGGTGGGCGCGGCGTTAGGCGTCGCGATTGCCGGGACGGTGGTCAGCGCGAGCCATGCACACGGAGCGGACTTTACGCGAGCGACCCATCCTATCTGGTGGATGATGACCGTCTGCGGCGTGGTGATTCTGCTGCTGGGCTGGGCTTCAACGACGGCCTGGGCGCGAGCCAGTACGAACCGGGTTGCATCGCCGCTTCTGTAGCCGGGTTTCGCCGGTAAAGATGTAAGGATCAGGCGATTGGACCCACGGACACGCGGCCATTCCACTAGACTTAAGACATGGTTGCAACGCTCAAGATGCTGGCCGTCTACCTTATGCTAGGTCCGCTGGCCGGCATCATCGGCATCCCCTACACGTTGGTCGTGGGGGACATCAGCCGGTTGTACCAAGTGGCGATGTGGATTATGGCGACCGGTGTGAAAGCGGCTGGGATTGTCGTGGAGATTACAGGCAGAGACAATATTCCCATGGGACGCAGCTGCATCTTTATGAGCAACCATGTCTCCAACCTGGATCCTCCGGTCATCCTGCCGGTGTTGCCGGGGCGCAGTGCGGTCCTGCTCAAAAGGGAGCTCATGAACATTCCAATTCTGGGTACGGCGATGCGCATGGCGAAATTTGTGCCGGTCGATCGTGGAGGCCGGATGGAATCGGCGCAGGCTAGTGTCTCGGCCGCGGCCGAGGCCCTGCGTTCCGGATTGCATATTTTGGTGTATCCCGAAGGAACGCGTTCGCGAAACGGCAGGTTGGCACCCTTCAAGAAGGGGCCATTTTTCCTGGCGCAGCAGACCGGCGCGCCCATTGTGCCCATGGTGGTGACAGGGACGGAGCGGATGATGGAGAAGGGAAGTATGGCGATCGCACCAGGTATTGCAAAGGTCGAATTCTTACCGGCGGTTTGGCCGGAAGCGTTTGCTTCCCGCGACGAGATGCAGCGTGCCGTGCACCATGCCATTGCCGCGGCGTTGCCTCCGGCGATGCAGCCCGCGACCTAGCTAATTCGAGCGACAGGATCTATGCAATATCCTGCCGCCGAATAACGCAAAATGGATAGATTACGCCATCGCCATGACGTTGACCTTGCCGGCCACCTTGGAGAGAAGGGCATCCGCCTTAAACTCCTCGGCTTCAATCGTCTTGATGACCTGAGCATCCTCGGTAAGGTTCAGAATCTCGGCCCAGCGGCGAAGCGTACCGTACACGGCGATCTCATGATGCTCCACCTGCTGCGCCGCGCCGATGATCGCAATGTCTCGAACGGATGGTTCGGTTACGTCCTTGATGGTGTCGGATGCTTCGGTGGTTAAGCCGTTAATGACTTTGCAGGTCTCGGCCTCGGCCTCGCCGGCATTGCTGTTTAGAAGAGATTCCACGAGCGAGACATGCATGCGGCTCTCTTCGAGGTGGGTGCGCAGGCCCGCGCCGAGCTCTTCGTCCGTGGACGCGGCGATCATGTCGGGAAGCGCGTCGACGATCTTGCGCTCCATGTCCAGAGCCTTCTTCAATTTGCTGATGTAGAGGCTGCGAAGGTCTTCGATATTTGCGGAGAATAGTTTCATGGGGAGGTCCTCTAGGAGTTAGACGATAGCGGCTAAGGATGGCTTGGCCGTATCGCCTGTTCAGAGGTTGGATGCAGGGTGAGGCATGGAGTTTTCCGCAAAAACCTCAGCGGCACAAGGATGCCGTGTCCCGGATTTGAGACAGGGGGCATCCTCTTTGTAGAGGCTTAATGATTGCTGATGTAAGGCTCTTTATAGCCGTCCGCGACGAGCATTTTCCGGGTGGTGTCGGCGGCGGCCTTGGTGGCGAACGGGCCTACACGGATGTGGAACTTGCCGTCTTTCGCGGTCTGCATGGCGGCTGGAAAGCCCTGACGCGTGAGGACGCCGGTCAGCTTTTCGGCGTCCGGCTTGACGGAAGAAACGGAGACCTGGACGATCCAGGCACCGTCGCTGCTAGGCGGAGGCTGGTCTCCGGTGGCCGGCGTCTCGGTGGAAGAAGCGGGAGAAGGGGCATCGGTTGCAGGCGCGGCGTCGGCTCCAGTGCCTGGCGCAGCTGCTTCGGTGGTCTTCGGAGCCACTGGGGGAACAGTTTTAAAGCTGCTGAAGGTCGTATCTTTCTTCTGGGATGGCACGGAGTCGACGCCGGCGATTGGCGGGAGCGACGCCTTGTGGCCCATGGAATAGCCGAAGCCGAAGAACGCGGCACAGAGCAAGGCAAGCCCTAAGAAGATGCCAAGGATGGTGGAAGTACCGAGCGAGATTTCGCGTTCCTGCGGGATGGGAACAAGGCGTTCTTGTAGATCTTCTTTTAGATCATGATCGTAGTTCACGGCGGCCTCCAAGTGACCTCAACCCCCGTTATATACCCGTTTTCGGCGATTCAGGCTGCGGATTGACGGTGCGATTCAAGAGATTCATCAACTCCATCGGAAGTGGGAAAACGATGGTGGTGTTCTTCTCGACGCCGATCTCGGTGAGGGTCTGGAGATAGCGCAGCTGGAGGGTCATGGGCTGGGTGGCCATCAGGGCCGCGGCCTCGACGAGTTTGGCGGCTGCGTTGAACTCGCCCTCGGCGTGGATGATCTTGGCGCGGCGTTCGCGCTCGGCTTCGGCCTGCTTGGCCATGGCGCGCAGCATGGTCTCGGGCATGTCGACCTGCTTGACCTCGACGGAGACGACCTTGACGCCGAAGGGCGCAGTGTGGCCGTCGATGATGGTCTGAATGCGGAGATTGAGAGCTTCGCGGTGAGCGAGGAGTTCGTCGAGATCGACCTCGCCGAGGACGGAGCGCAGGGTGGTCTGGGCGAACTGCGAGGTCTGATAGACGTAGTTGGCGACCTCAATGACGGCGCGGGTAGGATCGACCACGCGGAGGGTGATGACGGCGTTGACCTTGAGGGTGACGTTGTCGCGGGTGATGACGTCTTGCGCGGGAACCTCCATCGCTTCCTGGCGGAGGGAGATGCGCACGATCTGATCGAGCGGACGGAAGACGAAGATCACCCCCGGACCGGCGGCGGATTGCAGGACGCGGCCCAGGCGAAAGATAACGCCGCGCTCATACTCCTTAAGGATTTTGATGGAGTTGAGGAGATAGAGGATGACAATGGCGACGGCGATCAGGATGGGAATGGACATGGTTGGTGCCTCGAGCGGCCGGGTGCGATGCGGTTAGAAGTGCAGGTAGAAGCCGATGGCGGGTTCGGTGGTAATCTGGCGCTGTTTGATGGTGAGATAGTTCTGGCCGAAATCCGGGGCGAGATAGAAAGCCTGACGGAACTGGGCGCGGATACCGAAGTGCGCGGTAAGGGAATCTTCGACGCCGGCGCTGTAGTAGTAAGTCATGCGAGCCTGCGTGGGCAGATTCTGACCGCCGGCGGGGGTCGCTTTGAACTCGGTCGAGCCAAGACCGGCGGAGACGAACGTCTGTAGACCGAAGACTCGGGGCGTATGGGCGAGATAGCCCACGGTAAACTCGTCGGCGGTCGTCTGGGCACCGCCTAGAATGGCATAATCTTGGGCGTTGCCGCTGCTGTTAACCGTGGTGAAATGCTGCGTATAGCGGGCATATGTGTAATTGAACTCCGCGCCGAGCAGGGGAGACTTCGTGTAGCGGACGTTGATGAGCGCGCCGACGGTGGTTGAAGGCTTCTGGGTGAGCGCGACCCCGAGATAGTTGGTGCCGTTGACGGTAGTGGTGAACTCGCCGAAGCCGCTAACCCCGAGGTCGATGCGATTGAGCTGCTTGTCGAGCGAGGTAGGGATCACGGGGGATTGCGCTTGAGAGGATGCGGTGGAGACGAGGATCATGAAGCAGAATGAAAGCTTTGCGGCAGACGGGCGAAACACGTTCAGCATGAAGAGCAGACTCCCTACCGCATATCGAGGCGGCGTTCTTCTCTAGTCTACCTTGCTTGCCTCGACAATCAGTGTCAGACCGTCGACGGCGCGCACGCGGACGGGGGTGTTGGAAGGCAGGAAGGAAGCGGTCGAGGAAAGCGTGGCGCGCCAGAGCTCACCGCGCACTTCGATCTGGCCGGTGGGCGAGAGATCGGTGCGGGCGATGGCCGGTGCACCGAGCAGAGCCTGCGGGCCGAGAAGGTGTTTGGAGCGGCGGGCGCGCAGGGCCAAGGCGGCGAGGGTAAAAGAGACGGCTCCGAAGCCGATGCCCGCGCCGAGGGCCGTACCGAGATGGACGCCGAGCTCCGGGATGGGGGCGTCGACCAGAGTGGCGAAGCCGAAGACGAGGGCCAACGTCCCGGCAAGGGCGAGAATGCCGTGCGAGGCGAACTTGAGCTCCAGCAGGATAAGGACCAGGGCCGCCGCGAGCAGAAGGACGGCGGTGTGGCGGATAGGCAGCAGGTTGAGACCGAAGAGCGCGAGCAGGATCAGCAGCGTGCCGAGCGCGCCGGGGACAATGGTGCCGGGCACGTTGAACTCCAGATAGACCAGGAGGCCGCCGAGGACAAGGAGAAGGACGCCGAGGTCGGGGCTGGTGAGACGCGTAAGCAGGCGCTCACGCGTGGAAGGGAAGAAAGGGACGATCCGGGCGTTTTTGAGATGAAGCGTGGTGGAGGTGCCGTCGAAACGCTTGACCGTGCGGCCATCGAGCAGGTTGAGAAGGGCGCGGTCGTCGGGCGCGGTGAGATCGATCAGGTGAAGTTGAAGGGCTTCGGTGTCGGAGAAGGACTTCGACTGGCGGACAGCAGTTTCGGCGGCGTCGACGTTGCGTCCCCGGCGAGAGACGTAAGAGCGGAGGAAGGCGGCGGTGTCGTTTTCAATCTTCTCTTTGAGGATCGGGTCGAGCGTCTTGCCTTCGATGATGGGGTGGGCGGCTCCGGCGTTCGTGCCGGGAGCCATCGCGGCGATGTCGGCGGCCTCAAGCAGAAAGAAGCCGGCCGACCCGGCGCGGCTACCGGTGGGAGAGATGTAGACGATGACGGGGACTGGGGATTGCTCGATGGCGGCAACCATCGTCCGGGTGGAGTCGAGCAGGCCGCCGGGGGTGCCGAGTGAGAGGAGGACGGCGGCGTCGTGATCGCGGGCGGCCTGATCGAGGCCTCGCTGGAGGAAGCCGGAGGTGATGGGCTGGATGGTGTCGTGGAGCGAGAGGCGGAGAACTGTTTGAGCCTGAGCCGCGACGGATAGAAGAAACAAGCAGAGGCGGAACCCGAATACGAGGGTCGCTCCATACCGCTTCGCTCCGGTCGAGATGATGGGATGTTTACGGGGAATCATGGGAGAGCTTGGCCCCGAGTAGCCAAGGCTTGCTTCATGCCGAGAGCGGCGGAGTTGGCGGGTTCGATCTTGAGGGCGTTGGCTACGTCCTGGGCGGCGGCGGAAAGGTTTGCGGCCTGCAGGTCGAGACGGGACAGGATGAGGTAAGCGGCCGCGTTCGGCTGCAGTTGGAGCGAGGTAGCTGCTTCGCCGCGGGCGTCGGCGGCATTCCCGCTGGTCTCCCGAACCTGGGCTAGACCGGCGTGGGCCGACGCGGATTTGGGGTCGGCCGCGAGGGCGGATTGAAACTCCTGCTCGGCCTCAGGAGCAAGTCCGTGGGCGAGGTAGTCGCGGCCAAGGGCGACGTATTGGGTAGCCTGTTCGGCTGGGGGCAGGGTAGCCATGCGGAGGGCGCGCATCTGGTCCATCTGGAAGGCGGCCTGACGGAAGGAGGCTTCGGACCAGGTGCGGCGGATGCGAGGGACGGGATCGAAGCCATCGGTGCCGATGGCGTTCTTCAGCACCGCCCCGGAGAGGGATTTAGCGGAGAGAAGGCGGGTGTGGAGTTCGGCGATCTCGGCATCTTTCGGGCTCAGCGTGAAGGCGGCCTCCGACTCGCGTAGAGCGTTCACGCTGTCGCCTCGATCGAGCCAGGCGACGGCAAGGTTGTAGTGGTAGTCGGCGTCGTTGGGGTCGGCGGCGGTGGCGCGCTGGAAGAGGGCGGTCGCGTCTTTCTTCTGGCGGCTCTGCGCGACGGCCTGGTTGTTGACGACCTCGGGCAGCGGCAGGCGGGCGGCGACGGCGGCAAAGGCCTGCTCGGCGGCGGCGTACTTCGTCTCGTTGAAGTGTGCGAGGCCGAGGAAGAACCCGGCTTCGAGAGCGAGGCGGTCGGCCTGGGGAATCTTGGCGAGATGGGCGGCGGCGCGGTCGTATTCGCGCTCGGTGTACTCGGTCTTGCCCAGGGCAAGCAGCGCGGCGCTATACGTGGGGGTCTCGGTGACGGCCTGTTGCAGGCGTTTCTGGCGCTCCTGCGGGTTGGCGGCGTCGGTGCCGCGGATGTAGTTTTCGAAGGAGGTCAGCTTGACGTTGGCCGAGGCGGCGAGGAAGGTCTGCTCGGCCACCTTGAATTGCGGATCGATCTGGTGGGCGACGCGCCAAGCGACGGCGTTTTCGGCATCGAGCAGGTGATCGAGCGGGGCGGCCTCGGTGAGCGGCGCAGACAGGCGGAGCTGGTTGACGGCGAGCGTCTGGGCCTGCACGGCGATGCGTCCGGCCGAAACGGTGTAGCTGCCGACGACGACGGTGTCGGCGTCCAGCTGCTGGGCAATGCGGATGGAAGTGGCGCGGGAGGGTTTGAAGCCGGCGGGCAAACCGAGGTGGTCGAGCGCGAACAGCCGGTCGTCGCGCGTGATGGTCAGAAACCCGGCGGAGGTGAGCCGCTGATTCAGCGTGTCGGGAAAGGAGTCGCCGATCCAGGAGAGCGCGGGGTCGCCGGTGCGGTTGTCGAAGGGGAGAACGAGGACGAGGCGGCCGCCTGTGTCGCGGGTCTGGGTGGCGGCGGAAGTTTGGGCGTGGGTCGGGGCGCAGGCTAGGAGGATTGTTGCGAGGGTGATGAGGAGACGGAGGTGCGGAAGTCTTGGCACGGATTCGATTATAGGAGGTAGATTGAGTAAGCGGATTTTCTGTCGGCAGCTTAGGCCCGTTCACAATCCAGCTGAAGGAGCGCGGTTAAGAAGCTTCCGTTTGGTTTGCCCTCATCTCCAAAAATATTTCTTTGCGCTTGTATGACGACCGGCAGCGCTTTGCGGAGGACGGATAGACCCGCCTCGGTTATTTCAATGTTTTTGGAGCGGGCGTCGTTGGAACTTCTTGTCCGAGAGACGAATCCTTTGCCTTCAAGCGTCTTCAGCATATGCGAGATCTGCATGGGATGAATGCTGCCGTAGCGGGCGAGTTCGCTTTGCGTTACCGTCTTGGCCGACCGCTCCAACCAAGCCGCGAGGGTAAGGGTCATGAACTGCAGGTTGGTGAGGTCGAGCGGCGCGAGCGCACGGTCCACCGTCCGTTGATAGCGAACGACGACGCGCCAAAGGACAAATCCGACAGCGTTCTCGGGCGCGCCTAGAGAGACGGTTTCGAAGAGTTGCGTGACTGCATGCGCATTTTCGCTCACGATTTGACTATAGGAGAAGAAGGAGACGGATGCTTGGATGATTTTGAACCGAAAACGAAAGCAACCAAGTAATAAATGTATTTATCATATGCAGTGTGATTGAACACAGCACTGAATAAAGACAACGGCTTGCCAATGTGCCGGCTATTGATTTCGACAACCGGCTAAATTACGAAATGAGGAGCAATATGGCCAGTTTGAATCTCGATATCGCGTTTTGGGACTACGACCGGACACGTGCGCTGGTTGACGGCAGCGTTAAAATCGAGGGCGTGGATGCGACGTATCATAGCGCGCCTGTCGTGACGGAGATCTTTGAAGGAATGGTCCGCGAGCGCAAGTTCGATATCTCCGAGCTTGGAATGACGTACTTCCTGCGGACGTTTGAACAGGGTGAGTCGCCGTTCGTCGCTCTCCCAGTTTTTCCCAATCGTGCTTTTCGCCACTCGGGCATTTATGTAAACAAGGCGAGCGGCATCCAAACGCCTGAAGATCTGAACGGCAGGACCATCGGGGAACTCGCTCTCTACAGCCACGACGCGGGCATCATGGCGAAGGGGATGTTGTCCGACGAGCATGGTTTCAAGCCGGAGACCTGCCGCTGGGTGATCAGTGGGCTTGACTGGCCATTAAAGCCAATCAGCTTCGTTCCGCATACGCATCCCGCCAACATACAGGTCGCGGAAGTTCCGCGGGAGAAAGAGCTTGGCGCCATGCTGGAATCGGGAGAGATCGACGCGTTGATTTCGGCGGATGTCCCGAAATGCATTCTTGAGAACTCGCCCAAAGTGGCTCGGCTCTTTCCGGATTACAAGACCGTGGAACGCGCGTATTACCAACGGACCGGTATCTTTCCGATCATGCACACGGTGGTAATCCGCAAGAATCTGCTGGCAAAGCACCCTGAGCTTGCGAAGACAGTTTACCGGGGCTTCTGCGACGCGAAGAGAGCCGCGGTCGAGAAGATCGAGCATGGCCTTATCTTCAACAGCATGGGGACCATGGTTCCATGGTTGAACGACCTCGTGGTCGCGGATCGTGAGGTGCTGGGCGCGGACTGGTGGCCCTATGGGATCGCAGCCAACCGTAAAGCAATTCAAGCCGTCCTGCGTTATCACTTCGAACAAGGCATCACCCAACGACTCTTTACCGTAGAGGAAATTTTTGTTCCGGAGTTGCTGACGACGTAATCCAGGTCTGCTGTAAGCAGGTTCGTCGCAGTCGCTGCGATTGCTATCGTAGTAGCTAAAAGCCATAGTGGAGCGCAAACCAAAGCCGCCCTTCGACTGATTCTTCGATACGACCCCTTCAGACCGACAAACATTGCAGTGGTTGAACTTCTATTTGGAGGAAGCTTGCACGATCCTGGGGAAGTGGAGGATGGCGGCCCACTCGCCGCCCCGGCGTTCCTGCCAGATGAGGTCGCCTTGGAGGAGGGTGGCGGCTTCGACGGCGGTAAGGTCGTGGTGGAAGTCGAAGAAGCGGGCGTCGGCCTTGGCGTTGCGGCGGGCGAGATTGGCGCGACCGAGGGGTGGCTCCCATTTGGTGGAGAAGAGGAGGGCGGTGTCGTAGCTGCCGGGATTGGCGGCGGCCTGCTGCATCTGGGCGAGGGAGAAGTTTTCGAGCGGGGCGACGG
>CAXTRY010000060.1:0-16796 GCA_964246805.1 uncultured Acidobacteriaceae bacterium | reverse complement strand
CTATTTGTATGTGGCGGGGGTGGGAGGGATTTATGCGTATGCGGTGAATACGTCGACCGGGGTGTTGACGGCGTTGATCAATGGAGGGGTGGAGGCGATTACCGCGGTCGCGACGGCGTCGATGGACGTGTCGCCGGATGGGCAATGGCTGTTCGCGTTGAGTGAGGACGGGGTGACGCTGGAGGAGTATGCGATCAATGCGTCGACGGGGGCGCTGACGTTACAGGCGGCTCCGACGTATACGCCCGCGGCGGGTGCGATCGTGGTGCCGAAGATGGTGCGAGTCGCACCGAATGGAGCGTATGTGGCGCTGGCGTTGGGGACGGGCGGGGATATTGTGTGGCCGTTTACGACCATCACGGGGGTGCTGAGCGCGAACGGGTATCAGCAGATTGCGACGGGCAATACGCAGACGAGCGACAATGCGCTGGCGATCGACAGCGGATCGACGTATCTGTATGTGGCGCGAAGCGGAGCCAGCTCGGGGGTGGCGGTGTACAGCTTCTTGAGCAATGGAGCTTTGGCTTCCGTGCTGGGATCGCCCTTTGCGGCGGGAAACGGACCGTTTGCGCTGCAGCTGGACGCGACGGGGAAGTACATGTACGCGGCGAACCGGACGGATGCGACGGTGTCGGAGTTTACGGTCGGGACAGGCGGAGTATTGACCGCGGTGGCGGGGTCGCCGGCGGCGAGTGGGAGTTTGGTGGGGTCGCTGGCGCGAGATAACAGCGGGAAGTATGTGCTGGCGGCGGCAAGCGGCGGTGCTCCGGATCTGACGATGTACAGCTTCGACGCGGCGGTGGCGGGCAAGCTGGATGTGGCGGCAACAATGGCGACGGGCACCGACCCGGCGGACGCGGTGCTGGTGGTGGCTACACATTAGTACGTTTATGCCGTCATGGGCGAGAAACTTCACCTAGAGGACGAACCTATGAGGGTTCTCCGCTGCATTTCGCCGCCGCCGGGGTGACGAGGTTGTGCCGGCATCCGCCACGTAAGATAGAGAGATGAGTCTGGGGTGGCGTTGGGCGCGGCTGATGGCGGTGGGGGTGTTGTGCGGGTGCTCGCGATTCCATCCGCATCTGGCGGCAAATTATGTGTATGTGACGGCGAAGGAGACGTTTCTGCGGGATCGGATCGCGGCGGTGTCGAACCGGACGGGAACGGTGCACAACGGGGATCGGCTGAAGGTGCTGGACCATGGGCGGCGTTTTATCAAGGTGGAGACGGAGAAGGGCGAGCAGGGCTGGATCGACGAGAAGGTGGTTGCGCCGCAGGAGATCTTCGACGGCTTTGGAGAGTTGGGGCGGGCGCATGGGATAGACAAGCCCATTGTGTCCGCCGTGGTGCGGGACGAGGTATATATGCACCTGAAGCCGGGGCGAGACACGGAGAAGCTGTTCCGGCTGGGTGAGGGGGAGAAGCTGCAGTTGTTGACGCGGGCTACGCTGCCGAAGGCGGTGGCGGGTGCTCCGCTGAAGGCGCGGGCGGCGGCAACGGCTGTTCCGGTCGCGGGAGACCCCCCGGTTCGCAAAGGCGCGAAGAGCGCGGCTCCTGCGATCGCAGAGGCTCCGGCGGCTCCGGCGATGGAAGACTGGTGGCTGGTGCGGGACTCGCATGGGCGCACCGGATGGCTGCTGAGCCGGATGATGGACGTGGACGCGCCGGAGTCCCTGGTGCGGTATGCGGAGGGGCAGCGGATCGTGGGGGCGTATGTGCTGAACAAGATCAACGACCCGGACGCGCCGTTCGACGACAAGAATGTGCCGGAGTATGTGGCGGTGATGAGTCCGTATAAGGCAGGGCTGCCGTATGACTTCGATCAGGTGCGGCTGTTTATCTGGAACGCGAAGAAGCACCGGTATGAGACGGGATTCCGGGAGAAGAATGTGGAAGGGTATTTGCCGGTGGAGATTACGGCGATGAAGGACCCCAACGAGAAGGGAACAATCGGGGCGGTGGAGCTGCCGGCGTTCCGGTACAAGGTGTTGGCGGCGGATGCGGCGGCGGTGTTGCCGGACGCGGCGACGGGGCAGGTCAAGCCGGGGAGGACGATCGTGAAGACGTACCGGCTGGAGGGGAACATTACACACCGGGTGCTGGGAGCGGAAGAGATGCCCGAAGAAGAGGCGCATCCGGTGCCGCCGGACGAGTTGAAGAAAAAGCTGCGGCGGTAGGTGGAATGTAACCCGTTCCGCTTTTACGGAGATGAGGGGCAACCACGTCCACATGGATGAGGTAGCGCGTTATAGATTAGGCGCAGTGAAAGGGTTGGATGGAAGGAAGAGCTGGAAGACGGTCCAGCTTGCGCCGGAACGCTGAGAGCTGCGGACGAGAAGGCGTCCGTCGTGGCGCTGGATGATTTCGCTGGAGACCCAGAGGCCGAGGCCAGTACCGGCCGCGCCCTTGGTGGTAAAAAATGCGGTGAAGAGGCGCTTCATGGTTTGTTGGCTGATGCCGGAGCCAGTATCGGCGACAGTGACGGCGGTGCCACGCGCGCCGGTACGCCAATCAGTGGCTTCGCGGGTACGGACGAGGAGACGGCCACCGCCTCGTCCTTTCATGGCGTCGATGGCGTTGCGAATGAGGTTCGAGAGGACTTGGCGGATTTCGCTTTCGAGACAGACATTGGCCTTCGCCATACGGAGGCGGCGTTCGACGGCTATCCCGGCGTTTTCAATTTTGCCGCGAAAGAGTTCCAGGACGGATTCGAGGATGGCTGAAAGGCGGACGGTGGTGGGCTTGGTGGATTGCTTATAGAAGCGGAGAGACTGGGACGTGATGAGGGAGGCGCGCCGGAGCTCGGTGTCGGCAAGTTCAAGATACCGACTCACCTCGGCGGGCTCGGGGCTATAGCGGGCTAGATAGAGAAGGTTGGTAACGGCTTCGAGGGGATTGTTGATTTCGTGGGCGATGGAAGCGGCGAGGCGTCCGACGGCGGCGAGTTTCTCGCTTTCGCGGAGGGCGGATTCGAACTCGACACGGGCGGTGACGTCGTTCTGAATGCCGACAAAGTGGGTAAGTTGGCCATCGCGGTTGCGAATGGGCGAAAGAGAGAACTCGTTCCAGAAGAAAGTCCCGTCTTTGCGATAATTACGGAGGATGGTGACGGCTTCCTGTCCGGCTTTGAGAGCTTCGCGGATGAGGGTGACGCCGGGCTGGTCACGCTCGTCGCCCTGGAGAAAGCGGCAATTTTTGCCCTGGACCTCTTCGAAGGTGTAACCGGTCATGGCTTCAAAGGCCGGATTGACGTAGAAGAGCGGCATATCGGGCTTGTCGGCGTGAGCGACCGAGATGCCGCTGGAGACGGAGCAGAAGATTTTGCGGTTGAGGTGGAGCTCTTCGAGGGTGGTCTGATAACGACGCAGGAAGGCACGATGGGCGTAGAGGATGACGCTTAGCTGAGTGAGGAGGGCGGCGGGATCGAGGGGAAGGGTGAGAATGCCTTCAAAGAAACCGTGTTCTTCTATGAGGCGGATCTCGCTCGATTCGTACACGGGGATGACGGCGGGGGCGGTGGTTTCGGCAGCCCGATCCCGCTGAAGAAGGAGCGAGCGAACCTTCCGGGCGATGTCCGCGTCGGCCAGAATGACTTCATAGCTGGAGAGGGCGTCGGTGGTGGGAACCGTTGCGAAGAGATCGTTGGGCTTAAGTTCCAGTTGTTGTGTCGCGGCTTCAAGCAAACGGCGTGTCGTGGGATTGTGAAGGAAGAGGGCGGCGGCGGCGGATGGAATAGGGAAATCTCCGTGGAGACCGGACGTTAGTTCTACACCATTTTGCGAGTTGTAGGTATTGCTCATGCTGGCCCTCAAAACCGTGCATCACTGGAGATACGTTGACGATACTGATTAGGATGCCCGGATGGACGGTCGGATGTGAGGTGTGGCGCAAAGACGTCGACTGGAGTACCAAAGCGAGAAACATCCACGGGAATTAGAAGACGACCTTTTCGCTTTGCTATGGAGGACTGACATGTTCGGAGAAGAAGGAGGCGATGGCTTCCACGACGGCTACCTGTTCGTCTTCGCGGAGCTCGGGGTAGAGGGGAAGCGCGAGGACCTCGGCGGCGGCTTGTTCGGCATGGGGGAAGTCGCCGGGCTGGTAGCCGAGGTAAGCGAGGCTGGTTTGTAGATGAAGGGGAAGCGGGTAATAGATTTCGGAGCCGATATTACGGCCAGTGAGGTGCCGGCGCAGAGCATCGCGGTCGCGGGTGGCGTGTTGAGGGATGCGGATGACGTATTGATGGAAGACGTGGGTGGCGCGTGGGTCGGTGTAGGGAAGGGTGAGGCGGTCGGTCAGGCCGGCGGCGGCGAAGAGGCGGTCGTAGGTGGCGGCACGGTCTCGTCGCTGGCGGTTCCACTGGGGTAGGTAGCGGAGCTTGACTTCGAGGACGGCGGCCTGGAGACTGTCAAGACGGGAGTTTCCACCGATTTCGTCGTGGAAGTAGCGCTTTCTCATGCCATGGGCGCGAAGCATGGTGGCGCTTTCCGCGAGGATGGGATCGGCGGTGGTGACGAGACCGGCGTCCCCGAAAGCCGAGAGATTTTTGGTGGGATAGAAGGAGAAGGCGGCGGCGTGCCCGAGTGCCCCGGCGGGGGTCCCGCGCCACGCGGCACCGAAAGCCTGAGCGGCGTCTTCGATGAGGAGGAGGTTGCGCGGTGAGGCGAGAGCGGTCAGGGCGTCCCAGTCAGCGCACTGACCGTAGAGATGGACGGGAAGGAGGGCCTTGACGTTCCGGGCGGCTGTCGTTTCCAGCGAGGTGGCGACGGCCGCGGGCGAGAGGTTATAGGTGAGGGGGTCGATGTCGGCAAAGAGCGGGGTGGCTCCGCAACGGAGGATGGCGGAGGCGGTGGCGAAGAAAGAGAATGGGGTGGTAACGACTGCATCGCCGGGGCCGATACCGGCGGCTTCCATAGCGAGCCAAAGGGCGTCCGTGCCGCTGGCACAGCCGATGCCGAGGGGAGAGCCACAGGCTTCGGCGGCGGCGGCCTCAAAGCTGGTGACCGCCGGGCCGAGGATGAAGCGCTGGGAGTCGCAGACAGCTTCGATGGCGGCGAGGAGTTCGGCGCGCAAGGCGGCGTACTGACGGGCGAAGTCCAGCATGGGAATGGGCGCTGGGGCGTGTCGAAGGGTGCCCGGGGTGGGGAAAACGGTGGCCACAGAGCGATCTTACGCCGCTCGCCGAGGGATGGGAGCGAGGATGTTCGCGGGGAGGTCTAAACGAAAGTGCTGGTATCTTAGCAAAGATAAACGTACTATTGGCAAACTTGCACACCCGACGCACATCTATATGTAACGGAGTAAAGCGTTGTTCGGATTAAGATTTGGGCCTGATGACCGATTTTTTGTTGTACACATCTCTCCCACGAGTAGGTTATGCAGATAAGGCGAGTACAAGAAGGAGATCGGCACTATGGAAGCCAAGCCGGCGCAGAACATTCAGGACACGTTTCTCAATACGGTCCGTAAAGATAAGAGTCCGATCACGATCTACCTGGTAAGCGGGGTGAAGCTGACCGGTAAGATTAGGTCTTTCGATAAATACTCAGTTTTATTGGAGAACAACGCACAAGAGCAACTCATCTTCAAGCACGCGATTTCAACCGTGGTGAGCGGACGGGCCGGATCGCATATCGAGTTGAAGAGCGACATGAAGCCGGAGGTACGGGTGGAAGGACGACCGGCTAGTCCTGGGAACAACCACGACAGCCTCGGAACGGTGGGATAGGATTGGCGCGAACGGAACCCAGAATCTTAGAGGCGGTGCGTTTGGCGGAAAAAACGGTTGCGGCGTCCGCGTCCGGGGCTCCCGAGCGTGCGGTCCTGGTTGCCGTAGAGTTTACGGGGGAGCGGCGGCGGCTAAGTTCCGCGGCGCGTGAGGCGAGAAAGTCGGCGGCGCTGCTAAGTACGGATGATGAAGTCGTGGAAGCTCGACCACGGGAGATGGACTTCGAGGCGGGACTGGCGGAGTTCCAGGAACTGGCGCGGAGCGCGGGAGCGGAGATTGTGGCAACGCTCGTGCAGCATCGACCGAGGCCGGATGCCGCGACGCTGGTAGGGCCGGGCAAGGTGGAGGAGATCGAGGGCGTCGCGGCTTCGACCGGAGCGCAGGTGGTGCTGTTCGATCACGATTTAACGCCGTCGCAGCTGCGGAATCTAGATGCCAGGCTGCCTTGCCGGGTCATTGACCGGACACAGTTGATTTTGGATATTTTTGCCCGTCATGCGCGGACACGGGAGGGCCAGCTTCAGGTGGAGCTGGCACAGTTGCAGTACCAGCTGCCGCGGCTGGCGGGGCGGGGTAAAGCGATGTCGCAGCTGGGTGGCGGTATCGGCACAAGGGGGCCGGGCGAGACGCAGCTGGAGACGGACCTGCGAAAGATCAATCTGCGGATCGACCATGTAAAGGAACAGCTGGAAAGTGTGCGACGTATCCGACGCCAACAGCGGCAGCGCCGGGAGGCGGTCCCGGTGCCGGTGGTGGCGCTGGTGGGGTATACGAACGCGGGGAAGAGCACCCTGTTCAACGCGTTGACAGATCCCGCGCCTGGTGCCGGGGTGTTGGAATCGAGCCGGATGTTCGCGACGCTCGACCCGAAATTGCGACAGTTGGTATTGCCTTCGCGGCGAAAAATTTTGTTGTCGGACACGGTGGGATTCATCCGTAATCTGCCGCATACACTCGTGACGAGCTTTCGGGCGACGCTTGAAGAGGTGGAGCGTGCGGAGTTGCTGCTGCATGTGCGGGACGCGTCGAGCGCGATGGGAGAGGAGCAGAAGGCGCAGGTCGAGAAGGTGCTGAGGGAGCTGGAGGTTGCGGGCAAGCCGGTAATCGAAGTGCTGAACAAGGTGGATCTGGTGCCGAATCTGGAACGTGGAGGGCTGGTGCGCGAGAGGGTGGTGGCTGTCTCAGGGTTGAAGCGGGAGGGGCTGGAGGAGTTGTTGGCGGAGATCGACCGGCTGCTGATAGTCGATCCGCTGGTGGAGGGAAGCTTTCGTGTACCGCAGTCGGAGGGTGGGGTGATGGCGGCTCTGGAGGCGGGAGCTGTAGTGGAAGGGATGCGGTTCGAGGGAAATCTGGCGTACTTTACGGCGCGCGGGCCAACTTCGCTGCTGGGACGATATCGGGAGTTCAGGGCGCGCGATCAGGCTGTCGAAGAGGCTTAAACTGTAAGCCGCGTGACGGGGAGCGGAGATAGTGTCCCAAGTCGCGCGGTTTACAGGACCCTGGGTCTCGGGTCTTGGTGTACTTCTATAATAGCTCAGACGGGTATTCGGTCCAGGCGAAAAATCGTGCGTTGCTCTCGGTCAAGTGTGATTGGGTTACTTGAATTGACGATGGTTGACACCCTGGAAGGGGCTTTGCTAGAAATAGGAGTACCGCAAACGGTTGTATCTTTTTCGCACGGCGCACTTTAGGACCGGGCATCACGCACTGTGTTGAATGAATTAAGGACTTCGCACGGCTTCGGCCGACCCCTCCATGGACCTGATACTGAAACAACTTGGCGAACTTGTGCTCGGCTCCGTGCCGACGATCCTTTTGTTCATTCTGCTGGTGATCGCTTACGGGTTACTGGTGCGGCGGCCGCTGGATAACGTGTTGACGGAGCGACGGGCGCGAACGACGGGCGCGGTGGAGCAGGCGCGCGGAGCGATCTCCGCGGCTGAAGCGGAGACGGCGGTGTACGAAGATAAGCTGCGGGCGGCAAAGGCGGAGATCTTCGGCGATCGCGAGGCGCGACGGAAACAGTGGGTCGCCGATCGCGAGGCAGCGCTTGAGGAGGCTCGGACGATGACGCAGACGCGGGTACGGGCGGCGCGCGAAGAGATTGAGCAGGGCGCGAGTACGGCGCGGGGTCAGATTGAGGGGATGTCGGCGGAGCTGAGCGCACAGGTATTACGAGCGGTCTTGCCGGTTGGCGCAGCAGGCCGGGAGGTTGCGCAGTGAAGAGATTAGCTTTCGGCTGCATGTTCGCACTGTTGCTGTGCGCGCCCGTGTGCCGTATGCCAGCACAGGAGAGCCGTGCGACGGCGAGCGGCGAGAGCAGTACGCCCGCCGGGCAGTCGTCCCGAGTGAATAAGGCCGAAGAAGACGAGAACGACGTGTATCGCAAGTCGCCCATGGTGAGGAAGATGGGCGCGATGATCGGTATGAATGCCGACCAATCGGCAACGGCGTTTGAGGTGACGAATTTTGCCGTTCTTGCGGTGTTGCTGGGCTGGTTTCTGGTGAACGCGCTACCGAAGACATTTCGAAACCGGAATACGGCGATTCAGAAGCATCTAGTGGACGCGCGGACAGCGACGGAAGAGGCTAATGCCCGGCTAGGGAACGTGGAAGACCGTCTAGGCGAGCTGGATGGGATCATCGCGGAGCTGCGGGCACAGTCGGAGAAAGACGCGGTCGCGGAGGAGCAGCGCATCAGGGCTTCGGCCGAGGATGAGAAGGCGAAGATACTTGCCACGGCCGAACAGGAGATTGCGGCGGCGACCCTACAGGCTCGGCGGGAGTTGCAGAAGTACGCGGCGGAGCTGGCGATCGAGCAGGCTGGGCGCAAGCTGGTGGTGAACGCGGAGACTGACCGATTGCTGGTGCAAGGGTTCGCGCGACGGCTGGGGCGGGACCGGCCGGGCGGTAAGGAAGGGCAGAACTGATGGCGAATGTCTTCGCTCCGCGGTATGCCCATGCGTTCGCGCAGGTGGTGGCGGCCAAGAACCTGGATGCGGTTGCGGCGCAGCAGCAGATGCGTGATTTTGCGGGGACGCTGGCGGGCAGCCCGGAGTTGCACGAGATTCTTATGGACCCTTCGATCGCGGAGGAGCAGAAGTTGCGGCTGCTGGATGCGATCGCCGGGCGCATCGGGATGATGCGCGAGGTGCGGAACTTTTTAGCGGTCATCATGGATCACGACCGCATGGACGCGTTCGACGAAATCGTGGCGGAGTACGCGCTGGTCGCGGATGCGGGATCGGGCGTCGCGGAGGCGGAGATTACGTCGGCGCACGAGTTGAATCCGGACGACCGGGCGGAGCTTGAGGCAGAGGTGGCGAAGCTGGCTGGCGGACGGGTGCGGGCGACGTATACGCGGGATGCCTCGCTGCTGGGCGGAGCGGTGGTGCGGCTTGGATCGACAGTGTATGACGGGTCGGTGCGCGGGCAATTGCGGCAGTTGAAGGCGAAATTGATGCAGGCTTGAAGCGAATTTGATTGCGGGCGTGTAGTCTCGTTGAGACATAGAGAGATTGGGTAGAGAGATATGGCACAGATAAGCGCGAACGAGATTACGGAGCTGTTGCGTCAACAGATCGACAACTACGAGCAGCGTATTCAAGTGGATGAAGTAGGCACGGTCATCTCGCTGGGTGACGGGATTGCCCGGGTGCATGGGCTCGATAAGGTAATGGCGGGCGAATTGATCGAGTTTCCGCACGGGGTGGCCGGGCTGGCGATGAACCTCGACGAGGATCAGGTGGGCGCGGTGCTCCTGGGCGATTACACGGAGATCAACGAGGGCGACCAGGTAAAGCGGACGGGTAAGATCATGTCCGTGCCAGTGGGAGAGGCGTTGATCGGCCGTGTCGTGAATGCGCTAGGCGCGCCGATCGACGATAAGGGGCCGATCGAGACGGAGACGTTCTTTCCCGTTGAGCGGCTGGCTCCGGGCGTGATCGACCGGCAGTCGGTGCGGGAGCCGATGGCGACCGGCATCAAGGCGATCGATACGATGATCCCGATCGGGCGCGGACAGCGTGAGTTGCTGATCGGTGATCGGCAGACGGGTAAGACGGCGATTGCGCTCGATACGATCATCAATTCCGCAAAGAACGACCTGATCTGCATCTACTGCGCGGTAGGGCAGAAGCGGTCGTCGGTAGCGCAGGTGGTACAGACGCTCGAGGAACATGGTGCTATGGCGTACACGATCGTCGTGGCCGCGACAGCTTCAGAGCCTGCGCCGATGCAGTATCTCGCGCCGTTTGCTGCCACCGCGATGGGTGAGTATTTCCGCGATAATGGCAAGCACGCGCTGATTATCTATGACGATTTGTCGAAGCACGCGGCAAGCTATCGCGAGATTTCATTGCTTTTACGTCGTCCGCCAGGACGGGAGGCGTATCCGGGCGATGTGTTCTATCTGCATTCGCGCTTGCTGGAGCGCAGTTCCAAGGTGTCGGACAAACTGGGCGGCGGTTCGCTGACGGCGTTGCCGATTATCGAGACACAGGCGGGCGACGTTTCCGCATATATTCCCACGAACGTCATTTCAATTACGGACGGACAGATTTTTCTTGAGACGGACCTGTTCAATTCGGGCGTGCGGCCAGCGGTGAACGTGGGGTTGTCGGTGTCGCGCGTGGGCTTTTCGGCGGCGACGAAGGCTACCAAGCAGGTAGGGTCGACGTTGAAGCTCGATCTGGCGCAGTATCGCGAGCTGGCGGCGTTCTCGCAGTTCGGGTCTGACCTTGATAAGGTCACGTTACAGCAGTTGAATCGCGGGCAGCGGTTGACGGAGCTACTGAAGCAGCCGCAGTTCCAGCCACTGAGCGCGGAGAAGCAAGTGGCGATCCTCTTCGCCGGTGTGAATGGACTGCTGGACGATGTCGAAGTGAAGGACCTAAGGGCGTTTGAGGATGGGTACTATCCGTATCTGGAGTCGAGCGCGCCGGCAATTCTGACGGACATCGCGTCGAAGAAGGCGCTGGACGATGATCTTCGCGGGCGGCTGACAACGGCGATCAACGAGTATAAGCAAAGCTTTCTAGCCGGCTTAAAGGAGAAGATGGACGCGAATGCCAAGGAGATGAAGGCTTCGCAGGCGACTCCGGCGGCGGCAATGGTGGGCAACAAGTAGCCTATGGCAAATGTCCTCGATCTACGGCGGCGCATCCGCAGCGTGAAGAACACGCGGCAGATCACGAAGGCCATGAAGATGGTCTCGGCGTCAAAGCTGCGTAAGGCGCAGGCTCGTGCGATGGACGCGCGGCCCTACGCGCAGATGCTCGTCAATGTGCTTGAATCGCTGGTGCGCCGAACCGACCTTTACAACGAGGAGACGGGCGAGGTGCTGCATCCGCTGCTGGTGGAGCGCGAAGAGAAGAGTGTGCTGGTGGTCGTGATCGCGGGCGATAAGGGATTCGCGGGCGGGTTCAACTCGAACATCGGCAAGGCGGCTCAGCGGTTTATCGACGCGCGCGTGGCGAAGGGGCAGAACGTCGACCTGGAGCCTATCGGAAAAAAAGCGATCGCGCTGTATAAGAAAAGGGTCCCAGCGGCGAACTACGAGAAGACGAAAGAACACTATGACAACGATCTTTCGACGCATTATGAGACGGTCCGGCATCGCGCGGCTCCCGTTGAAGTAACGGGCGAGCACGTTGATCTTATAGCAAAGACGGAGTTCCCGCTGGTCGCGGAGATGGCCCGATCGATTGTCGAGCGGTATGAGCGAGCCGAGATCGACGCGGTTTATATCGTCTATAACGAGTTTAAGTCCGTGATCCAACAGCGCGTCGTGGTGGAAAAGTTGCTGCCGATCCGCAAGCTGGGCGCGCAGGAGGTGGAGTCCTCCGAAGGAATGACCGAAGAGCAGCGGGATGCGGCGATCCGGGCGGCGGAGTCCGAAGGGATCAGCGTGCATGAGCCGGACCAGAGCGCAATAGAGGAGGAGGCGAAGAAGTTCGGCACGGCGGATGTGGACTATATCTTCGACCAGGCCCCGGAGGAGATCTTTCGCAACCTCATGCCGCGCTATGTCACGACGCAGATCTTCCATGCGCTGCTCGAAAGTGTGGCGGCCGAACACGCGGCGCGCATGACGGCGACCGACGCGGCGACGAAGAACGCCGGAGATTTGATCGATTCGCTGTCGTTAACCATGAACCGGGTGCGGCAGGCGGCAATTACGAAGGAGATTATCGAGATCGTGAGCGGAGCGGCGGCGTTGTAGCTTCGCTCGTTCAAGAGAGATAAAAGACTATGGCAGAAAATATTGGAAAAGTGATTTCGATCAGCGGCCCGGCTGTTGACGTACAGTTCGATGAGAAGCATATGCCGCCGATCTTTCAGGCGTTGCGGATCGTCAGCGACGGCTTTACGGTGCCGAACCCGTTGAGCGTAATCGTCGAGGTGCAGCAGCATCTTGGCGAGGGTCGGGTGCGGTGCATCGCGATGGTGGCCACCGAGGGCATGGTGCGCGGAATGCAGGCGATCGACACGGGCGCGGGTATTACGGTGCCGGTCGGACGCGAGACGCTGGGCCGGGTGCTGAACGTGCTGGGCGAGCCGGTGGACGAGCTTGGGCCGGTGAACGCGAAGAAGCATATGCCGATCCACCGGCAGGCTCCGGCTTTCGACGAGCAGTCGACGTCCGAAGAGATGTTCGAGACGGGTATCAAGGTCATCGACCTGATCCTGCCGTTTTTGAAGGGCGGGAAGATCGGCCTGTTCGGCGGTGCGGGCGTGGGCAAGACGGTCGTCATTCAGGAGCTGATCAACAACGTGGCCAGCCAGCATGGCGGGTTTTCGGTCTTCGCGGGTGTCGGCGAGCGGACGCGCGAGGGCAACGATCTTTGGCATGAGTTCCAGGAATCCGGCGTCATTGATATCAACGACTTCAACAAGAGCAAGGCAGCACTGATCTATGGTCAGATGACGGAGCCTCCGGGGGCGCGTTTGCGTGTGGCGCTGACCGGGCTGACGGTTGCGGAGCACTTCCGCGACGAAGAAGGCGCGGACACCCTGCTCTTCATCGACAACATCTTCCGGTTTACGCAGGCCGGATCGGAGGTGTCGACGCTGCTGGGGCGCATGCCTTCAGCCGTCGGCTACCAGCCTAATCTGGCAACGGAGATGGGCGAGTTGCAGGAGCGGATTACGTCGACCAAGAAGGGTTCGATCACGTCGGTGCAAGCCGTCTACGTTCCGGCGGACGACTTTACCGATCCAGCCCCAGCTACGACCTTTGCTCACCTCGATGCAACGATGCTTCTCTCGCGGCCGCTCTCCGAATTGGGCATCTATCCGGCGGTCGATCCGCTCACCTCCACCTCGCGCATTCTATCGGCCCGCATCGTGGGCGACGAGCATTACGATGTGGCTCAGGGCGTGAAGAAGATCCTGCAACGCTATAAGGACTTGCAGGATATTATCGCGATTCTTGGTATCGACGAACTTTCGGACGAGGACAAGACGACTGTGGCTCGTGCTCGCAAGGTGCAGCGGTTTTTGTCACAGCCATTCCATGTGGCGGAGATTTTTACCGGTATTCCCGGCGCGTATGTGAAGGTCGAGGACACGGTACGGAGCTTCAAGGAGATCATCGACGGCAAGCATGATGCGATTCCCGAGCAGGCCTTCTACCTGAAAGGTGGAATTGAGGACGTACTGGCTGCGGCCGAGAAGATGAAGCAGGCGGCGTAGATGGCGGAGACGGCAAATACGTTGGCGGTAAGGCTGGTGACGCCGGACCGCGTGCTGGTGGATGCGACGGCGGATGCGGTGGAGCTGCCGTCGCAGTCCGGTTATCTGGAGGCGCTATACGGGCACGCGCCGCTGCTGGCGGAGCTGGCGGCGGGCGAGGTGCGGCTGCACGGGGGTACCTCCGGCGAACAGAAATTTTTCGTTGCCTGGGGGTTCGTCGAGGTGCTGCCGGAGCGGGTAACGATCCTGGCGGAGACGGCAATGAAGCCCGAGGAGATTGATCGCTCCGAAGCTGAAGGCGAGATCGCCGAGGGGGACAAGCTATGGTCCGAGGCTGGAGACGATGGGCACAAGTATGACGAGGCGAACGCGCTGAAGCGTGAGGGCGAGGAAAAGCTGGCGAGCGCGGGTGGCAAGAGCGCGTAGCTTATGATCAGCTTGGCTCTTGCATTCTCCCGACCGTCCTGATCCACTCCAAATGGTTCTTTGCGGTTAGATCGCAACGAAATTTCAATTCATCACGAATCGCTTGGCTGTCAGGGACCACAATATAGCCCGTTTCATAGTTGCCGATTACGAGGCAATTCTCATTTCTAGCAAGTTGGATTGCCACCAGAAGGCAAATGCAAGCATCGAGGCCGTCTTGATCGCTCTTCGTCGGCCGATCTCTTAGGGCCATTTGTTGCAGCCAGTCGGCTAAGTTGAGCAGACGATACATGTTCATCAGAGCGGATACTTGTTTGCAGACGTGCCGCCAGTCCTCAATCCTAAAGGTCTTTCTCCGTGCGGGGTTGTACTTTGGCAATCGGCCGGACGCGCGGGTATCTTCAAGCGTCCAGCCAAGGGCGATCATGGTCAACACGGGATAAGTCTCATAAACATGGGTGATTCCAGAAGGCGTATAAGGATTGACGGGTCCGCCAAACGTACTCAGAAACTGCCAAATAGGCGCAGCTGTATCAAACATCCCCAATTTGGAAGTATTCGCCGGCTGCATACCGCCACGCCGCAAACCAACTATCGATCCAACGATGTGCTCTACCGGTCGTTGCCCTTTGTTGTTCGGCACGATTGTAGGTTGGTCGAGCATCACAATGGTGGACGAGACCTGTTCTTCTTTCTGCCAGCTTAGAACTTGACGTTCAGCCTCGCCGTAGCGAACGATTTGCGGTAGACCCAGACTTCGCAACGCGCCGTTATTTTCAAATGTAGCGCCCACCAACGCGCCGTAATTCTTCGCGGTCCAAGCGGAGTCGAAGCCTACAAGAAGAATTGCCATACGGATACGATGCTTGCCTGGCATGTCCGCGAGCTTATCGGCTAACCAGCGGGTAGTTTCGGCGATCTGATTGGCTTGCCTGTTCCCGCAATTTGCTGCCGGAGCGCGTGCAGAACAACGCGTAGCATCTCGTCTTCGGGGGCGGGTTTGCCGGTCCAGAGTTCGAATTGGCGGGCACCTTGGTGGACGAACATTTCAATGCCGGTGATAGTGGGGATGGACTGCTCGCTGGCGAGGCGGAGGAGCGGAGTTTCTAGGGGGTTGTAGACGAGGTCGAAGATTAACTTAGGGGTTAGGGCGGCTAACTCGTGAGCTTCAAGGGGGGATCCGGTGATCTGGCCGGTCATGCCGACTGGGGTGGCGTTGACGATGATGTCGACGGTGGTTTCGAGGATGGCTTCGCGGTGGAGGACTGTGGCTCCGTCTTGTTGGGCGAGTTGCTGAGCGGTTTCGGGGTTGCGGTTGAGGATGAGGACTTCGGCATCCTTTTCTGAAAGGCCGAAGACGGCGGCGCGGGCGGCCCCTCCGGCACCGAGAACGAGGACGCGGGTTCCACTTAGCGGCATGCGTTTTTCTAGCGGACCTACAATGCCCGCGACATCGGTGTTAAAGCCGTGGAGCTTGCCGTCGGGGCTGCGGACGACAGTGTTGCAAGCGCCTATTCTGGCGGCGAGAGGGTCGAGCGATTCGAGGTGCGGGAGGATTTGCTGCTTGAACGGCATGGTGACACTGAGGCCACTTAGCGGGAGCTCGTGGGCGAGGTGGAGGAGGTCGGGCAAGGTATAGGTCTGGAGCGGGAGGTAGATGGCGTTGATGCTCTCGTGGCGGAAGGCGGTGTTGAGCATGAGCGGCGAGAGGGAGGAGCGGACGGGGTTGCCGGCGACACCGTAGAGCTTCGTGGCGGGATCGATCCGGTCGAGACGATAGAGGTCGCGGAGGGTGCGTGCGTCGATCTGGCCGGGGGCGGTCTCTTCACCTTGCGAGGCGGAGGCGAAGGTGAACGCGGCTCCCCAGCGGGGGCCAAGGATGCGGGAGGGGATGCCGGGCTCATTCATGGCGATGGCGACGACCCGGGCTTCGTCGCCGTGGCGCTCGAGGAGGCGGCGGAGGGTAAGATTGTCAGCGAGCGTGGTGGCGGTGGAGACGATTTTAAAGAAGTCCGGGATGAAGGCGGCGATACGGATGTAGATGGCTTCGAGGTCTTCGGTGCTGGTGAAGTTGTGATGGCTGATGAGAAGGGCTGCAGTGGCTCGAAGTCGAGTGAGCTGGGCTGGTTGGAGAGCTTCAGCGGATTCGAGTTCGAGGTCGAGGATGTGGAAGCCGGATTGTGCGGCGGTAGTGAGGTGAGCGAGTTCCTCCGCTAGAGTGCCTTGGAAATGGCCACCGTACTCGGAGCGGCGGCAAGTGGCGACGGCGGTGAGGGTGGGGTGTTCGGCGAGGAAGGGTTGAAAGGCGGCGGGGTTGGGATCGTCGAGCGTATCGAAGCGGAACTCGAGAAACATAGAGTCCGCGAGGGCGGCTCGGGCTTTGTCGAGCATGGAGACGGGGGTAGCAGCGGAGAGGGAGATGCAAACTCTGCCGATGCGGGAGCGTAGCGTCTGGACGGTGAAGGGGTGCAAGATTCCTCGAGAGCGGTGTGGTTGGAGACGGGCTAGAGCGCCGATTGTAACCCGAAGCGATGCGTGTGAGATAGTCTGGGGTCCATGAGCGTTGCGTTAATTCGGGTAGCGGAGTGGGCGCGGTATCCGTGGCTGGTACATGGATTTAGTGTGCGGTCGGGTGGGGTGTCGACGGTGTATGGCGGCCGGACGCTGAATCTAGGATGGACGAAGGAAGATGCGGCGGAGGCGGTAGCGGAGAACCGACGGCTGCTGGTGGAGTCGGTTGGGGGTGGACGGTTGGGGACGCTGCGGCAGGTGCATGGGACGGAGATCCGGCTGGTGCGAGGCGCTGACGAGGAGATGCAGAGTGCCGATGGACGGGCGTTGTATGAGGGCGATGGGCTGATGTCTGCCGTGCCGGGGATATTGCTGGGGATACAAACGGCGGATTGTGTCCCGGTGATGCTGGTGGATGTGAAGCAGAGGGCGGCGT
>CAXTRY010000059.1:13922-17722 GCA_964246805.1 uncultured Acidobacteriaceae bacterium | reverse complement strand
GGCTTTGGCTGGCGGCGAGGCTGGGGTGGGGGAGGATTCGGCGAATCCACTACAACAGTCGATCAGATTCCGGTCGGCACCCTGGTGCTGGACGCCTACGATAATGGGACCAAGAAGCTGGTCTGGCGAGGCAGCGCAAGCGACACACTGTCAAACAATTCCGACAAGAACATCAAAAAGCTCGAAAAATCGGTGGATAAGATGCTCGACAAGTTCCCGCCCAAGGTCGCGCAGTAACGTCGGCTCAGCTCGTAAAGGTATTCAGATATTGCAAATCTTCAACCGTATCGAAATCGACTTCGCCAAGCGGCAGAGGGATAGCCGGCATTATCTGAAGTATTTGTCTTGCTCCGGCATCCCCCCACAACTGACGTAAATCGGAGAACATGCCTGCTTGAAAGAACGCGGGGGTACCTTGCCTTCCTGAGTATGCGGAAGCCGTTGTTCGACCGCTTTCCAGCAAGGCACGTAGATGCGCCGAGGTGACGGCGGGCTGGTCACAGGCCATCAGAACAGCTCCATCGACCTCATCCTGCAGTGCCTCAATTCCGCACTGGATGGAGGTGCTCATACCCTCGTTCCAGTTGTCGTTGATGACGACCGTAGCATCCTGTATGTCGCATCCGGCAAGAATCTGGGCGACATTGGCTCCCAGCACGACCACGACCGGGGAACAGTCAGCCTCAATAGCGATGCGGACGGATCTCTCAAGCAGCGTTTCAGCGCCTAGCCGTACAAGTTGTTTGGGAGAGCCGAGACGGGTGGAGGCACCGGCGGCAAGGATAATAGCCGCGATTCTCATAGAGCACATTGCGCCTGGAGATAACGGCTCGCGCCTCCGAGCGTGATCTGTCCAGCCACCTCTTCGGACGAGAGGCGGCGTGAGGTCCCCAGTTTGCCCATGACCGATGCCTGCGCTTCGGACAGGACGGCGAGCGCGATAGCTTCTGGACCATCGCCTCCAAGGTCAAGTCCGACGGGTGCCCAAAGACGGTCGCAGCAGTCGGCAACCGTCCAGCCGAGAATAACCGCAGCCTCGCTGATGAGCAGGCTGCTGCGATGCCGCGCGCCGAGTAGCCCAAGATAGCACGGGCCGAGCGGAAGCACACGAGTCAGCAATTCGCGATCCTGTTCATAGCTATGGGTCATAATGACGACCGCATCGTCGCGTGTAATCGGCAGCGTCGCCGTTGAAAGTACGCGCTCCGCGTCTGGAAAGCGGTCTGGACGCGCGAGCTGCTTCCTGCCGTCGGCGACAAAGACGCTCCAGCCGAGCAGCGCGGCCATACGGACAAGCGGCTTTGCGTCGTCACCCCCACCCAGCACCCAAAGCCGCTGCGGAGGCGAAAGCTGCTCGACGAACCGGCCTTCATAGGTCCAATCCGGCTGAAGTCCGTGCGCGCACGCGAGGCGCTTAGCCGGTAGATCCCCAGTCGCGTAGAGCATCTCGCCCGAGGACGAGACGATCATGCGCTGTAGCGGCTTGCCGTCTCCGGGCAGCCAGGTAACCACCTTCGCCGCTGCACCCCGCAATGATTTTTCCATCGCGGTGAGGAGCGCGACGCACTCCGGTGTGTCGGCCGGTTCCATCAGCAAGTCGACCGTGCCGCCGCAGCCCAAACCAAACGGTATCTCGGCCGTGTCGTCGAAGAGGGTGGAGTAGCGCTCGACCGCAGCGCCGTCGCGAACCCGCCAGGCCGCCTTGCGAATGACCTCAGCCTCCAGACAGCCGCCACTGATCGTGCCCGCGTAACGCCCGTCGCGTACGATCAGGAGACGCGCGCCGGGCCGGCGATAGCTTGAGCCTTCAGCACGGACGAGCGTCACCAGCACCGAGGCATCGCCTCGCCGCCAAAGCTCCACGATCTGTCGCCGCTCGTTCACTGGGTCTCCGTCTGTCCTGCGTATCTGATGCGCCATGTCGCGTGGCGATGGCATCGTTCGCCGGGCGTTCTCTGCTAGACTACTTGTGTCGGCAGAGTCGTTCAGCAAGCTTTCCCGAAGGTCTGCGGGAACACGCCGGCACCCAGCAAATAATGATCGGAATGTAGCGCAGCCTGGTAGCGCACCTGCTTCGGGAGCAGGGGGTCGAGAGTTCGAATCTCTCCATTCCGACCATCCTCCTTTACATACCAGCCAATACCTCGGCGAGATGGCACGGCCGCGCGGACGTATTCTGCGTGATCTGTTCGCAGCAGCTGAAGCCGTCGCTTACGATGATCGTACCCGCTTGCGCCGCCTGACGAACGGCGGGCAGCAGAACGCGCTCGGCCAGTGTCTGCGAGATTGCGTACTTGTCGCGTTCGAAACCGAATGGCCCGGCCATGCCGCAGCAGCCGGAGTCGAGCAGCCGCACATCCGCTCCCGTCGCACGGAGGAGATGCATCTCGTCCTGCATCCCCATGGTCGCGTGATGGTGGCAGTGCCCATGCACGATCATCTTGCCCGCAATCCGCGGCGGCTGATAGGCGGGTGCGTGGCGAACTAGAAACTCGCTCAACAGCAGCGTCTGATCGCGAAGTTTGGCGGCACGAGGATCGTGTGGAAGTAGATTTACCAGTTCATCCCTGAAGACCGAAGCGCAGCTTGGTTCCAGCACGACGATCGGCGTTCCGGCGGCAAGCTGCGGAGCGAGCGCATCCAGGGTGCGCAGCAGGTACTGCCGGGCTGTATCGAGCAGGCCGAAATCGTATAACGGACGTCCACAGCAGAGATGCCGCTCCGGCAGCAAAACACGAAAGCCCGCCTGTTGCAAAACCTTGTCAGCGGCACGCATGGCTTGCGGATGAAAGTAATGGTTGAAGGTATCGGCCCAGAGAAAGACCTCCGGTCCAGCTTGCCGCTGAGCGGCGTGACGCTCACGCCGGTACGGCCTGGCGAATTTCGGTAAGCTGCGCTGGGAATGGAGGTGCAACGCCGACCGCGTTGCTCCCGCGACCCAAGGCGTGGCGTTCAGCGCATTCACCAGTCCAGGCGCGAACGATGCCACCCGCGCCAGCACATCGATGCGACCGAAAGCATGGTGTGCCAGCGGCCTCCGCCGGCCTGCATAGTAGTGCGAGAGAAACTCCGCTTTATAGGTCGCCATATCCACGCTGACCGGGCACTCGCTTTTGCAAGCCTTGCAGGCCAGGCAGAGGTCAAGCGATTCCCTCACCTGCTCATTACGCCATTGGTCCGGCAGCACCTCGCCCTGCATCAACTCCCATAGCAGGTGCGCTCGCCCGCGCGTCGAATGCAGCTCTTCGCCGGTGGCCATGAAGCTGGGACACATCGCGCCCGCGTCCACCTTGCGGCAGGCACCCACGCCCACGCAGCGCAAAGCCGCCTTGGCAAATGAACCGCCATCATCCGCGAAAGCGAAATGCGTATCCGGCTGCCACGGTTTGTAGTCCGCGCCCAGGCGAAGGTCTTCGTGAACCTCGTGGGCGTCCATCAGCTTGCCGGGATTGAGCTTTCCGTCAGGGTCCCATGCACGCCTGAAGTCGCGGAAGGCCTCCATCAGCTCCGGCCCAAACATCTTGGGCAGCAACGCGCCGCGAGCCTGTCCGTCGCCGTGCTCGCCGGAGAGCGATCCGCCGTGCGCCAGCGCAATGTCCGCGGCACGATCGATAAACTCACGAAATCTCAGGATGCCTGCTTCCGTTTCAAGATCGAAGTTATGCCGCATATGCACGCAGCCTTGGCCGAAGTGGCCATACATCGGTGTGCGATAGCCAAACTCCGCCATCAAGGCCGACAATGCGCGGAGATAAGCGCCCAGCTGCGCGGGATCGACGGCCGCGTCCTCCCAGCCCTCC
>CAXTRY010000059.1:0-13912 GCA_964246805.1 uncultured Acidobacteriaceae bacterium | reverse complement strand
GCACGAAGGCCGTCGCTCCCAGCGCGGACTCGCGTATATGCCAGACACGCGCCGCCTCTGCAAACGTGTAAACGCGGGTCTGTGCTCCGGCAAAGGGAGTGGAAGCCAGCCGCCGGGCTTCGGCATCGGCCTCCGCCTGCGTCGTTCCGCCAAACTCCGCCAGGAGAAACCCCCGGCCTTCCGGAAGCAGGGCAAGGTCGTCCACGAGCTTGCCCTTGCGGCGAAGCGCATCCGTCAGCAGGCCGTCAAAGCCTTCAAGTCCGATCGGCGCGTATTCCAGAACCCCAGGCACGTGGTCGGCCGCCAGATAGACATCCGGAAAGCCGACACCCACCAGCGTGCGAAATTGCGGGCTTTGAACCAGCCGCAGCGTCGCCCTGAGGATGACCGCGCACGTGCCTTCGCTGCCCACCAGCGCACGGGCCACGTTGAAGCCGTTCTCCGGCAGCAACTCATCCAGGTTAAAGCCCGACACCCGGCGTGGAATACGAGGAAACCTCATCCGGACGAGCTCCGCATAGACATCCCTCAGCCGCCTCAACTCGGCATAGAGCGCTCCGATGCGGCCACCGGAAGCGATCAGGCGCTCCAGCTCGGTCTCACTCGTTGCCCCCACGGTAAGCCGCGTGCCGTCGTACAGCAGCAAATCGAGCGACTCAATGTTATCGACCGTTTTGCCGCCCAGTAGACCGTGCACTCCGCACGAATTGTTGCCGATCATGCCGCCGATAGTACAGCGGTTATGCGTCGCCGGGTCGGGCGCAAACGTAAGCTCATGCCGTTCGGCCGCCTCGCGCACACGGTCCAGGACCGCGCCCGGCTGTACCCGAATGGTGCGGGCCACGGGATCGAGGTCGTCGATGCGATTCATATACTTTGAGAAATCGAGCACCACCGCCGCGTTGCATCCCTGTCCGGCGAGACTGGTACCCGCTCCGCGCGAGAGGATTGGCGCGCCGAAGCCGCGGCAGGCCGCAACCGCCGCGACCACATCTTCCTCATCGCGCGGGATGACCAGCCCGATGGGAATATGGCGATAGTTCGAAGCATCGGTGGCGTAGATAGCCTTCGAGGCGGGATCGAAGCGAACCTCGCCGCGCACGGACGCCCGCAGGCGCTCCTCCAGTCCAGTGCTCTCTGGAAATACATCGCGAGCACGAGCGTGCGAGCTGGGGAGGATGACAAACGATGCGGTAGACATGGCGACTCCGGGCCTTGTTCATTTTAGCTATTCGCCGCTTGCACATGCTTCACCAGTCCGCTAAAGTGCAGAGGCCCGCCGAAGCAGCGGCAAAGAGGGATGAACGATGAATCAAGCTCGGTCGAAAGACATGGTGCGTGGGTTAGCGGGCGGGTTCATGCTCCTGCTATCCGGCATGGCGGCACAGGCGCAGAGCGAGTTGAACGGCTATTGGGACCTGCGAGTACCGGTTTCCGATGGTACTTACCGCGAGACCTTCTTTGAACTGCGCCAGAGCGGCGACGATATTAGCGGACGGCTGCTGGGCCGCGGACCGAACGGCACGCCTGTCGCGGGAACTCTACACAGCACCGCCATTCACCTGGTTGCGACGCCCCCGGCCGAGAGTAAACGGCCACCGGTCACCTACGACGGGACATACGCCGCCGGCACGCTGACGCTGGAGAGCCGAAACGGACGCGGGGAAATACAGAAAGGCGAGGCGGTCCGAAGTACGGAAGACGCGGCCATGCCCAAACCGCTGACTTTGCCTACTCTCAAGGACCTGCCGGACAACGGCCTCGTCCGTACACCGCCCATGGGATGGAACAGCTGGAACAAGTTCGCCGGACGCATTACCGACGCGGATATCCGTTCCATGGCCGACGCCATGGTGTCGAGCGGGATGAGCAAACTCGGCTACGTCTACATCAACATCGACGACACCTGGGAGCTTGGGCGCGACGCCGCCGGCAATCCGACCACCAACAAGAAGTTTCCGGACATGAAGGCACTGGCCGACTACGTCCATTCCAAGGGGCTCAAGATCGGCATCTACTCTTCGCCCGGACCAAAGACCTGCGCGGGTTATGAGGGCAGCTTCGGCCACGAGGCACAAGACGCGAAGACCTACGCAGCCTGGGGCATCGACTACCTGAAATACGATCTGTGCAGCGCGGGCGGCATCTACCCGTCCGACCAGGCTACTCACCAGGCGCTCTACCAGAAGATGGGCGAGGCCCTCGAAGCCACCGGGCGACCGATTGTCTACAGTCTCTGTCAATATGGCCAGAACGATCCCTGGGTCTTCGGCCCGAAGGTAAGTGGCAATCTATGGCGCACCACGGGCGATATCAGCGACAACTGGAAATCCATGGATGATATTGGTTTTGGCCAGCTCGCCATCGCGCAATACACTCGTCCGGGACGCTGGAACGATCCCGACATGCTCGAAATCGGCAACGGCGGCATGACCACCGACGAATACCGAACCCACATGAGCCTCTGGGCCATGCTCTCGGCACCGCTGATCGCCGGGAACGATCTTCGCTCCATGACGGATGAAACCAAGTCCATCCTAATGAACAAGGACGTGATCGCGGTCGATCAGGACCCGGCAGCCAAACCTACGCAAGTATTGGCCAGGGATGGTTCCCTGGAGACGCTGTGGCGATCCATGGCGGACGGCTCGGTCGTCGTCGGCCTATTCAACCGAGGGGAAACGGCGACTCAGGCGACTGTATCTCTGATCGCGCTTCCTATCGCGGTCAATGGCGAGGCCTTGCAGGGACGCGACCTTTGGAAGCACACGGATGTCGCCATCGCGGGTGGACGCATAATGGCCCCGGTTCCAGCGCATGGTGTGTACCTCGTCCAGATTAGCGCGAAGTAACGTATGCCGGTGGGCAAGCTAATTTTCGAGGTATCGATCCCGCACGCGCAGTCACTTAAGGACCGGCGGCAGGCTGTTCGCTCCCTCAAGGACAAACTGCGACACGGATTCAATCTCTCCGTCGCGGAATTAGATGAAGCTTTAATATGGAACCGGGCGATGATCGGCATCGTATGTATCTCTGGGTCGATGGCCTATCTGAAAGGGCAGTTGGAGGAGATCGACCGGGCAGTGCTCCGCATCGCGACAGGGTTAGGCGTTGAGGTACTTGACTCCTACGCGGAGATCCTTGAAGACAACGATCTTCAGCAATAACGTAGTTACACTTGCTATACTGGTATGTTGAAAGTGTCGGTCAACGAATCATGCCTGAACCACGAGCCAGAACTTACCATCGCAATCGCGTCGCCAGCACTTTCTCCGAGGAGATCGGTGCCATGCTCGAGGGAGAGCTCTCCGATCCGCGTATCGCGCCGAGCTATGTCACGGAGGTGCTGCTCGCGCCCGGGGGCAAGACGGCGCGTATCTTTGTCGCCGTGCATGGCGACGCAGCCGAAGAAGAGGAGACATTGGCTGGTCTCATGGCTGCGCGGGGATACATCCGCTCCCGGTTGCGCGACAGCATGGGCGTCCGTCATATCCCGGAACTGACGTTTGCCATTGACCGCTCGGAAAAGATGACCGGACGCATGGATGAATTGCTTGGCCGTATGCGTAAGCGCGATAAGAAACGCGCGGACGCCACGCCGCCTCCGGTACAAGAAAGCGTTCCACAATGAGCTTGTCTCCGTCCTTGCACATGACGATGGTTGAACCAGTATCGGCACTGCTCGAGCTGCTGCGAGGGCATAAACGAATTTTGGTGACCTCACATGCGCGGCCTGACGGCGACGCGATTGGATCGTCGCTCGCCATGGCAAGCATTCTTGAGAAACTGGGCCACGAAGTGGAGATCATTCTTGCCGACCCAGTGCCTGACATCTATAAAACCCTGCCTACCGTGGAGCGCATCCGGCATGCCGCCGAGCCGTTGGACGAAGTAGACGTTGTGATCATCCTGGAATGCGACAGCACGGAGCGCACCGGTCTAACCAAGCTGAACAGGCATCTGCTTATCAACATCGACCATCACGAGAGCGGCCGCGATTATGCCGCCTTCAACTGGATCGACCCGAAGGCCTGTGCCGTGGCCGAAATGGTGTATCGCTTCGCTACGAACTCCGGTGTTGAGATTAACCCATCGATCGCTACTTGTCTCTACACTGCCATTCTGTCGGATACCGGGTCCTTTACCTATCCACTCACCACCTCAAGTACCTTTGAGATGGCCCATGATCTCACGTTGAAAGGAGCCAACCCAACCCAGATTGCCCGAGACATCTTCTTTACGTCCCCCCTCAGTAAGATCAAGCTGCTTGGGGCGGCCCTCTCCAACATGGAATGCGACCGCAAGATCGCCTGGAGTTGGGTCACGCAGAACGACATGGATCGCGCGCACGCCGTGCCGGAGGACTGTGAAGGCGTAGTCAACCACCTCATCAGTATCGCGGGTGTGGAGTCGGCCGTCTTCTTCCGCGAGCTTCCCGGTGAAGGCGAGTTCCGCCTCAGCATCCGCAGCAAGGGACAGGTCAACGTCGCAAGCGTAGCCGAGGCGTTTGGCGGCGGCGGCCATCGCACGGCGAGCGGATGCACCATGGAAGGACCGCTAGCGATTGCCACCAGTCGTGTGCTGGCGCAGCTGCGAAAGCAACTCTGATAGCCTGAGATCGCTCTTGAGGTCGCCCAAAGAAACGTGATCGTGACCGAACCCAACTCATCAGCCGGCAGCGGCGCATCGATCCCTCGCATACAACATTCAGCCCCCGGCCACTCTTCCGCCTCCATGCTAAGTCGCTTATGGCGCCATCCGGCGGCCATTGCTCCGCGCGAGTTACTCATCCTTTTTACAGTCAGCGCCTTCTTTCTGCTGTATGGTCTGATTCCGATCTTTGGCGGCGATCAACTAGGCCTGGTAGGCGCGGATGAACCCCGTTATGCCCAGATCGCCCGCGAGATGCTGGCCGCGCACTCCACAGCCTGCCACGACGCGCACACGAAAGTCTTGCCGCGCGGCCTGCACTCGCAGGATCTCGCCGACTCCTTACAATGCATTACCGGCGGCACCATCACGCCTATCCTTTATGGTAAGCCGTGGCTTGAGAAGCCGGCGCTTTACTACTGGCGCGCCATGAGTTTCTTCAAGGAGTTTGGCGTCTCGGACTGGTCGGCGCGCCTGCCCTCCTCCTCCGGAGCTGCGTTTCTAATCCTCCTCGTCTTTCTGCACCTGCGCCGCTTCCGCCCCGGTGGACACCTCGACGCCGCGCTGATCACCGCTTCGTGCGTCGGTATGGTCAGCTTTGCCCGCGGAGCCTCGACCGACATGCAGCTCGCCGCGCCCTTCTGCATCGGGATGCTCGGTTGGTATGCGTGGTATGAGACCGGTAAAAAGTTCTGGCTCTTCGACCTCTACTTCTTCGGCGCGGCCGCCACGCTGGCAAAGGGCCCGATCGCGCCCTTTCTCGCGTTGGCCATTATCGTCTGCTTTGCCGGTCTGCGCAAGGAATGGCCAGTGCTCCGGCGCACCATCTGGTGGCCGGGAATCGTTCTCTACCTGGCGATGGTGCTGCCTTGGTACATCGCCGTGCAGAAGCGCAATCCCACCTTCGTCCGCACCTTTTTCCTGGAGCATAATCTTGAGCGGCTCACCACCAATCGCTATCAGCATCATCAACCATGGTGGTACTACATCGCTGTGCTGGTGCTCGCGCTGATGCCGTGGACGGTGCTTGCCATTCGTGCGCTCATCGACGCTATTGAAGTCTCCATCGCCGAATGGAAGGCACGCCGCAAGCCTTTGCGCTATCTCGGTCACACTCGCGCCGGCGATGCCTTTCCAGAGTTTCTGGTCCTCTGGGCGCTCTTCCCCATCGTCTTTTTCTCATTATCCGGATCGAAGCTTCCGGGCTATATTCTGCCCTCCATTCCACCGCTCTGTATCCTCACCGGCGACTATCTCAATCGCATCCGACGGCGCGGCCTTCCCGGCTGGCTGCTCTGGGCCCATGCCTCGCTCTCTACCCTCCTCGTCTTTGTGCTGGTACTCGCGCCGCAACACATGAAGTACGAGACGCTGGTACCCCCGGTACGCTGGCTTTGGATCGCGGGGGCGGTCGCTTTGGCGACGGGTGCTTTAGTGGTTATGCTGGTCCGCCGCGGCGGCATCGGCCAGGTACGTACCGCTACCCTGATCCCGGTCGTGGCTACGCTGATCTTTCTCCTGGGTTTCCACGGTAAGGACCTGGACCTGAACTACTCCGCGCGTCCCTTGGCGAAAGAAATCCAGGCACAGGCTCCAGGAGTGACGCAGATAGCCGCTCTCAACGTCAAACGCGACATGGTCTACGGTCTGGCGTTCTATCGCGACCGCCGCGTTCTGCATTACGATACGGACGGTGTTCCGGCAGGCGAGCATCTCTTGATTGCGCCTGTCAACAGTTCCATCGATTTGCAACAGTGGCTCGCCGGCCGCGTTTACCAGCCCCTCTTCCTCTACGACCCGCAAGGTCTCGAGGTCTACCGGGTTCTTGCGCGATAGTCGCACAACCGAACCAGCGCGGACCAACTTACGCTAAGCTCATCCAAGCACCATGGCGGTCGCAACCCAACTCGAGCTCCTCGACCTGCGCCATTTTTCCGCGCGGCAGCTTCGTCCCTTGCTCGAAGAAGAGGCTCGCGTCTGGCGGCAACATCTTCGCTGGGATTACCGCAGTTCCACCGAGCTTCTGCTTCAGTATCTCGATACCCGCGTGCTCGCCGGGTTTGTCGCCCTGGATCGCGGACGCATCCGCGGGTTTACCTTCTACGTGCACGAAAGCAATAAAGCCGTTCTAGGAGACGCGTTCGCTCTGGGCGAGAGGTCCGGCGAGATGCTTTCTACCTCGCATCTCCTGCTTCAGAACCTACTCGACCTCCTCATACACGCGCCCGACGTGGACCGCATTGAATCGCAGCTGCTGCTTTACGAAGCCGGCGAGATGGACTCGATCTTCCGTCCGCTGGGTTTTCAGCGTTTTGAGCGTCGCTTCCTCGAACTTGACCTGCGCGGCACGGCCCAGACGCCTTCCATGTTTCCAGACGGCATCAAGCTGACACGCTGGGCGGCGTCGGATTACAACCCCGCCGCCGACCTCATCCATCTCGCCTATCAAGGCCACATCGACGCGCAGATCAACGACCAGTACCGCACCGTCGCGGGCTCTCTTCGCTTCTTGCACAACATCGTGCGCTTTCCCGGCTGCGGCATCTTCGCCGCAAATTCTTCGTGGGTACTCCGTGACCGAAACAGCGGCTTGATGATTGGGGTCGCGCTCTGCTCGGATGTCGGCGACAAGGTAGCTCATCTCACCCAGCTCTGCCTCGCCCCCTTATACCGCCACGGCGGATTGGGACGGCTGCTGATGCAGCACATCGCCGTCCAGCTGGCTGCGGCCGGCTTTGAAGCCATCACCCTGACCGTCACCGAAGAGAACATCGAAGCGATGCGGCTCTACGATGAGCTGGGCTTCACCACGCGCCATCGCTTCGACGCCATGGTGCTCGACAAGCCTCGCCGCCGCTAAGCTTTACTCCACATGGTAGTTCGGGGCTTCGCGCGTAATGATGACGTCGTGCACATGACTCTCGCGCAGACCGGCGTTCGAGATGCGAATGAAGCGCGACTTCGTCTGAAGGTCGGTAATGGTCTCGCATCCCAGATAGCCCATGCCCGACCGCAGCCCGCCAACAAGCTGGTAGACCATCGCCTCCAGCGGTCCGCGGTGCGGCACTCGTCCTTCGATGCCTTCCGGCACGAACTTCGATAGACGATTCTGGCTGCTTCCCTCGCGTGCCGTCAACGACGGCCGCTCGCCGCTTTGAAAGTCGCTCATATCGTCCTTACCCTGGAAGTAGCGCTCACCCGATCCCTGCGCCATCGCGGACAACGAACCCATTCCGCGATATGCCTTGAAGCTGCGCCCCTGATAGAGGATCGTCTCCCCCGGCGACTCATCCACGCCCGCGAAGAGCGAGCCCATCATCACCACGCTCGCCCCGGCGGCAATCGCTTTCGTCACATCGCCCGAATACTTGATGCCGCCATCGGCGATGATCGGTATCCCTCGTTCGCTGCCCGCGCGGTATGCCTCGGAGATTGCCGTAATCTGCGGCATACCCGCCCCCGTCACCATGCGCGTCGTGCAGATCGAACCCGGCCCGATCCCCACCTTCACCGCATCCGCGCCCGCGTCGATCAGCGCGATCGCCCCCTCATACGTGGCGACATTTCCGGCCAGCAGATCGACCTCCGGGAACGCCTTCTTGCACTCGCGCACCGCATCGAGCACTCGCGACGAGTGCCCATGCGCCGAGTCGATCGCCAGCGCATCCACTCGGTTCGCCACCAATTCCGCCGCCCGCTCCAGAAAATCGCCCGTCGCGCCGATCGCCGCCGCTACCCGTAGACGTCCTTGCGAGTCCTTCGACGCATTGGGATATTTCAGCTTCTTCTGAATGTCCTTTACGGTAATCAGACCCTTCAATTCGTATTCATCGTTGACCACCAGCAGCTTCTCCACCCGGTGCTGATGCAGAATATGCTCGGCCTCTTCAAGCGTGGTTCCGACCGGCACGGTAATCAGGTGTTCCTTCGTCATCACGGAATCGATCGACAGGTCGGTCCGCGAGACAAACCGCAGATCGCGATTGGTCAGAATGCCGACGAGCCGCTTGTTCTTCGTCACCGGAACACCGGAGATTTTGTACCGGCGCATCACGTCCAGCGCGTCCGAGATCGGTTGCTCGGGCGAGATCGTCACCGGGTCGACGATCATCCCGCTCTCCGACCGCTTGACCTTATCGATCTCCCCCGCTTGCTGCTCGATCGAGAGATTGCGATGGACCACGCCCATTCCGCCCTGCTGGGCCATCGCAATCGCCAGGCGTGACTCAGTAACAGTATCCATCGCGGCCGACATCAGCGGTGTGTTCAGCGTAATACGCCGGGTTACCTGCGTTTGGGTGCTGACCTGTGTCGGAACGACCTCGGAGTAGGCGGGAACGAGCAGGACGTCGTCGAAGGTAAGAGCTTCAAGGAGCGGAAGAGCGACCATGGATAAGGATAGCTTGTCAGACACCGATGACGCGCGTGTAAGTGGATCGATCGGCGAAACGGCGTCATTTGGGGTGCAAACCCCTATAATCGTCCAAGCCCATGGACCTCTTGCCCGCGCCCGCCGACACCCGCATGATCCATTGCGGCGACTGCATGGACCAGCTGAAGCGGTTGTCCGACGAGTGCGTCGACCTCATCTACATCGATCCGCCCTTCAACTCCAACCGCAACTATGAGGTTTTCTGGGGCGAGACCAAGGAGAAGCGGGCGTTCGAGGACCGGCACGACTCCACTCGCGCGTATATCGACTATATGCGTCCTCGCTGCGTGCAACTGGCGCGCGTGCTCAAGAAGACCGGCAGCTTCTACTATCACTGCGACTGGCACGCCAGCCATTACGTGAAGATCATGCTTGACCAGATCTTCGGCGAGAATCAGTTTCAGAACGAGATCATCTGGAAACGAACCAGCGCCCATAGCTCCGCCAACCGCTATGGCATCGTCCACGACAGCCTCTTCTTTTATACCGGCGGCGCAAAATGGACCTGGAACCCGCAGCTTCAGCCGTTTAACAAGAGCTATCTCGATGAGTTTTACACACACCATGACCTAGACGGCCGGCGATGGATGCGCTCCGACCTGACGGGTGCCGGGATCACACAAGGCGATAGCGGAAAACCCTGGCGCGGCATCGACGTAGCGGCGAAAGGACGTCATTGGGCCGTTCCGGGTGGTCCCACCATCCTTGCCCAGCTTGAAAACGCTACAGTGCAAGAAAAGTTAGACGCCCTCGACCAGGCCGGTCTCATTCATTGGCCGAAGAGAAACGACGGGGTTCCCAGGTTCAAGCGATATGCCGACCAACAGCAAGGAGTGACCCTCCAAAGCGTCTGGGACGACATCCCACCTTTGCATAATCTTGCGCCGGAGCGTCTCGGGTATCCCACCCAGAAGCCGCTCGCCCTGCTCAACCGGGTAATTCACTCCAGCAGCAACGAGGGTGACGTCGTGCTCGATGCTTTCTGCGGTTGCGGCACCGCCCTCGTCGCCGCCCAGCAACTCAACCGCAAGTGGATCGGCATCGACATCTCGCCCACGGCTTGCCGCGTCATGGCGTCTCGCCTGAAGACCGTCTGCGGTCTGCCCGAGAATGAAAAGCAGTGGAAGGCCGGACAAGGGTTCATCGTCCGCGACCTGCCGCGCGGCGAAGCCGAACTGCGGCGTATCCCACCGTTTGAGTTCGAAAACTGGGCCGTCATCGCCCTCGGCGGCATCACCAACAAAGTCAAAGTTGGAGACATGGGCATCGATGGCCGCATCTTTCCCGCTTCCGCCACTCCGGCGAAGATCGATGGCGGCTTTGATTTCATGGATCAGTGGTATCCCATCCAGGTGAAGCAGAAGGACAAAGCCGGCCGCCCCGATATCGATTCCTTTGAGGCCGTGATGACCCGCGAGAATCGAACCAAAGGTTTCTTCGTCTCCTTCGCTTTTACCGCCGACGCTCTGACGGAGATTTCAAATTTCTTCCGTCAGTCGGGGCGGATCATCATCCCGCTCACCGTGGCTGAAATCCTTGAAGACCAGATCACCCATAAGCTCGCCTAGCGTTCCTATTGAACCGCGCCCGTGCCCGGTGTATGCTTGTGTCAGGAAACGAAGTCTGTTCCCGTCAAAGTTGGAACACCGTGTTTATACCGGGAGTGACGGAAACGATGAGTGGGCCACAGCCCACTTTTTATTTGCCCCAAACGAAAATCCGCTGTACGGCTGGCGGGACGCTACAGAACACAAGCTATGGCGCTAAAGTTGGACGCAATTCGAGCAGTAGCGGAGCGCGTGGCCGCCTCGCACCATCTGGAGGTGGTGGAAGTGGAGTTTACCGGAGGCGCAAAGTTTCGCACCTTGCGCGTCTTCCTGGAAAAAGACGCCGCTGAACGCGCCCTGTTGAAGGAGCGTCTGGCAGCAGGCGAAGAGTTGGAGCTGCCCAAGGGCGTTCCCATCGAGATGCTCTCCGGAGTAACCCACGAGGACTGCGCGGCATTCGCAACCGACTTCGGCACGGTGATCGATGTTGAAGACTTGATTCCAGGCGCGGAGTACACCTTGGAGGTCTCCTCGCCGGGCCTCGAACGCAAACTCTCGAAGCCGGAGGAGTTTATCCGCTTTCAGGGCAGTCTGATTAAGCTCCAGACGTTTACTCCGGTCAACAACAACCGGCAGTGGCAAGGCCGGCTCGCGAACTTCGCCGAGAATACCTTGACGCTGGACCTTGCCGCGATGAAGCAGAAGGGCAAAGCGAAGAAGGCGGCGGCTGAACAAGTCGTCACTGTCGCCTTTGACAATGTTGAGAAGGCGAATCTGATCGCCGAGATTTAACTACACGTTACGAACGGAAGAAGCAGAAGAAGAAAGAGTGACCGCATGGCAAGTGTTTTGTACCAATCGATCGAAATGTTGAGCCGCGACAAGGGCATCGAGCCTGAGATCGTCGTCGGGGCTGTCGAAGACGCAATCGCGCTCGCGACTCGCAAGTATTACAAGACGACCGAGACCATGCGCGCCGAGATGGACCGCGAGACCGGCGAAATCCGCGCTTATGTCTACAAAACCGTCGTTGAAACTCCCGAGCAGGTCGAGGACGAGGTCAACCAGATGACCCTCGAACAGGCCCGCGCGCTTGCGCCCGAAGTTGAGGTCGGCGGCGAGCTGCGATTTTACAAGGACACGACGCCGCTCGGCCGCATCGCCGCGCAGATGGCCAAGCAGGTCATCTTCCAGAAAGTCCGCGAGGCCGAGCGCGACACCGTCTTCAACGAGTACAACCATCGCGCGGGCGAAGTTCTGAACGCCACCGTCAAGCGGCTTGAACCGATGGACGTGATCTTCGACCTGGGCAAGGCCGAGGCCCGGATGCCTAAACGAGAGCAGTCGCGGCTTGAAAGCTTCTCTGTCGGGGAGCGTGTGCGCGTCGTCCTGCTTCGCGTCGACCGCGCCGCAAAAGGCCCGCAGGTCATCGTCTCCCGCGCGGCCCCAGCCCTTGTCCAGAACCTGTTTCAGAGCGAAGTTCCGGAGATCTACGACGGCACCGTCTCCATCCGCGCCATCGCCCGCGAGGCCGGCGAGCGCACCAAGATTGCCGTCGTCAGTCGCGACAAGGATGTCGATCCGGTGGGTGCCTGTGTCGGAATGAAGGGGATGCGGGTCCAGTCGATTATCCGCGAGTTGCGTGGCGAAAAGATCGATATTATCGAGTTCTCCGAAGAGATCACCACCTTTGCCGAAAAGGCCCTCCAGCCCGCAAAGGTCAGCCGCGTCTCCATTACCGACCTCGCCGATAAGCAGATCGAGGTCATCGTCGACGACACCCAGCTTTCGCTCGCCATCGGCAAGAAGGGTCAGAACGTCCGCCTTGCCGCCAAGCTGCTCCAATGGAAGATCGACATCAAGAGCGAAGAGGAGAAGCGTCAGGAGGTCGAGCAGCAGATGCAAGCCATGTCCGGTGGCCCGACCACGCCGATTGAGCAGATCACCGCGCTCGATCAGACGATCCTCGATAAACTTATTGCAGCCGGCATCACAACGGTAGAAGAGCTCGCCGATATGACCCCTGAACAACTTGAAGAGGTTCCGGGCATCGGAGAGAAGACGGTCGATAAGATTTCCGTCGCCGTCCGAGACTACTTTGAACAAGGCACGGAGAAGCCGGAAAGCGAAAAGAGTGATTTAGACGCCGCCGAAATTACGGAAGCACCAGTACCCCTGGAGGAGACAATGGAAAAGAGTTCTTACGAAGGAACCCCGGAAGAGATTCTTGCGAAAGAAGCGGGCGAGGGCGACGAGGCCGAAGAGGTTGACGATCTTTCGACCGAAGACATCATCGACGCCGAAGATAGGCAGTCGATGAGCGATGCCTTCAGCGATGCCGATGCGCGTGAAGAGGCCATCGAGCTCGACAACGACACCATCGACACGATGGTGGCCGAGACTCAGGAGATTTCCGACGAGGGAATCGATAATGATGGGCACGATCGTGGCTAGCGGTCATATCATGGCCGGCTTGGTCGGCCATGCAAACAAACATTACTTTATTCGCGAATGGCGCAATTTCAGTAATAATAAAGAAGTAACGATTCCTACCTCAAAGAGGCTGCAATGAACAGCTAAGGGCGCGGGGAAGCGAAAAGGGACGGATGAATAAAGTTCGAATTAATGATCTGGCGCGAGAATTGGAAGTAAAAAGCAGGCCCATTCTAGACGCGCTTGAAGCCATCGGCGTGTCAGGGAAGACGCATTCCAGCTCCATCGACGAAAGCCAGGCGGAGCGCGTGCGTGACTACTTCAAGAATGGTAGCCGCGGCACCTCCGCGCCGCGTCAAGCACCCGAGCAGAAGCCGGCCTTCAATCTTGCCAATATCTCCAAGCCGGGCGATGCCGTAAGGGCGATCCTGGAACGCAAGCAGGCCGAAGCCGCCGGTGTTCGCGCCATGCCCGCACCGCCGCGTCCTGTCTCTGTCGTGGCGGCTTCGGCTCCAACCCCCCAGATGGCCCCCGCTCAGCCGGTCCGCGCCGTGCCCGCGTCCGCACCCACGCCGGCCCTTACTGCCTCTCCTCAGGTTCAGCCGGTCGGCGCACCAATGCCTGCTCCGCGCCGCATAGTTCCTTTGCCCCGCCAGCACGCGAATATCGTTGCACCGCCGCCTTCCGCTCAACCGGCCATTGCAAATCGCGGCCCGCTCGGCACCGTGGTAGCCAGACCTTCTACCGGCGTTGCGGCTCCTGTAACAGCACCGCGCACCACGCCACCCTCTACTCCCATGGTGGTTGCCCCGCCCGCTCGTCCTGTCGTGGCCGCGCCTCTTGCCGGCTC
>CAXTRY010000058.1:0-18020 GCA_964246805.1 uncultured Acidobacteriaceae bacterium | reverse complement strand
CGCCGGCCCGCCCGTCAACTCTGGCTACACGGAAAAACTCGCCGGCATCGAGCAGGCCATCCGCCAGATGCTCTCCACTCCCGCCACCGCAAACGATCCGTCAAGCGTCAATGCCGCCGTCGCCCCGGCCGACTCCGCCGTCAGCGCCTTACGCGGCGGCTTTCAACCCCCCGATCCCGGCGGCATTGCCGACTCCGCGACCGAGCGCCTGCTCCGCGAACCGATCCAACTCGTCGCCGGACTCGCCGGAAGGGCCCCCAAGAAGGCCGCCGACGGTGCCGGGGCCGAGTTCTGCGCCAAGGCCTCCGGCACTCTCGGCAAGTTCCCATTCAACCCCGACGCCCGCGAAGACGCCGACCCAGCAGCAGCCGCCGCCTTCTTCGGCCCTTCCGGCCCCATCGCCGCCTTCGTCACCGAGCAAGCCAAACTCATCGCCTTCAATGGCACCCTCTACACCGCCGTCAACCCCGGCACCGTCAACCCCGGCCTTCTTACCTTCTTGAACGCCACCCACCTCGTCGGAGCGACCCTCTTCCCTGCTGGCGCGACACAGCCCGCCCTCGGCTTCTCCATCGCCCAGCAACCCACCCCAAACCTTGCTCCCGCCACGCTTGAGATCGACGGCGCATCCTTCTCGAATGTCGGTGTCCCCAACCACGTCTCCTGGCAATATCGTCCGCAGGGCTCGGTCAAGCTCACCGGCTCCGGCCAGACCAAAAACAACTTCGGCCCGTGGTCCATCTTCCATTTCGCCTACGCCGCCAAACATCCCGCCGCCAACCAGCTCGAATACATCTTCCAGAACAACGGCATTACCGAGAAATCTCCCACCGGCACCGACATCATCTATCGCTTCGGAATAGAAGAAGCCGGTGCCCGCCTCCTCAATCCCGCCTTCATGAAGTCCCAACTCCACTGCGTCTCCAAGGTCGCCCAATGACCCCACTCTCCGTCCAGGTAGCCGCGCTCTCCGACATCGGCTGCAAGCGCACCAACAACGAGGATTCCTTCGGCTATGACCCGGCGCGTCAGGTCTACGTCGTCTGCGACGGCATGGGCGGCATGGCCGCGGGCGAGGTTGCCAGCCAAATGGCTGTAGCCACCTTCCTCGAAATCGTGGCAGCCAGCGACCCCGCGATTGCCATCGAGAACACCCTGGCGCGCGCCATTGCCGATACGAACCACGCCGTCCATCGGGCCGGCCAGCTCCCCGCCCACAAAGGCATGGGCACCACTCTTGTCGCAGCCGCCATCGAAACCGGCCCCGGTTACGCCAAGCTCGTCCTCGTCAACGTAGGCGATAGCCGCGCTTACCTCATCCAGCGCCACGACGTGCAGCAACTCACCGTCGACCACTCTTACCTTAATGAACTTATCCGTTCGGGCACTGTCCCTGTAGAAAACGCCGGCCGCGTCGACCTCAAAGGCATGGAGTCCGTCATCACCCGTGCCATCGGTGTCGCGGCTAGCGTGGAACCCGACTTTTTCTCTTCGTCCCTTATGCTCGGCGACACGATCCTGCTCGCCTCGGACGGCCTGACCCGCTACGTTACCGCAACCGAGATCGGCCAGTTGATCGCTCCGGCTACCCTCCAGTTCTCCGCTCAAGACCTTATCGATCTCGCCCGCGCCCGTGGGGGAGCCGATAACATCACTGCTCTCCTCCTCCACATCGTGGCAACGAAGGAGTCTCTCCCATGAAGATCTTCTCGCCAGTTCAACTCCGTTTTCGCCATCGACTCCGCCGCCAACTGGCCGTCTATTAAATGCCGTACCGACGCGACGATCCTCATCTCATACTAGCGACACTTTTTGCGAGAGGATACGACGCTCCATTACGCGTACTAAACTTTAGGGTCGCGACCGTCTGGGAGCCGAAGTGGAGAGACCCGCATCTTGCCTTTACGGTTGCTCATTCTTACAAGTTCACTAAAAGACCCCGCTCTGCTACCCTCACTCCACCTACCATGCCCCTCACCCGCCGCTCCTTCCTCACCGCCGCGACCGCATTTACGGCCCTTCCCCTTGCCGGCCAAACCGCCCGCCCCGATGTAGCCGCCATCGACCACGACCGCATCCTCACCGCCGCACACATTGCCCTGATCCCGTCTACGCCTAAGCTCCCTGAAGATCTGCTCCTCCTAAGCCGCAATATCTCCGTGCTCGCCGCGGCGTTCTATCTCACCAAAGAAGCCCAATACGCCACCCAGGCCGCTACCCTCCTCGGCACCCTCATCTTCGATCCCACCACTGCCACGCACTTTGAGAACATCCTCGACACCATCCCACTCGCCGAAATTGCTCAAGCATTGCCTTTCCTCAAACCCGCCATCAAAGTCGAAGACCTGACTACCCTTAGAACCTGGTTCACCGGCTATCTCACCTGGCTCGCCACCTCCCGCACGGCTGGTCTCGCCCGCGATCAAAAAGACCACCATGGAGCCTCATGGCTCTTCCAGACCGCCGCCTACGCTCGCCTTACCGGCAACGAGCCGGTGCTCGCGGAACTTCGCCACCGCTTCAAGACGGTCACCCTCCGTGCCCAACTCGTCGCCGCCGGCACCTTCCCCCACGAGCTCACGACGCCTTTTCCCTACCGTAACTCCCTCTTCACGCTCGACCTGATCGCCGCCGCCTGCCTCCTCCTCTCCACGCCCTTCGACAACCTCTGGGAGTTTGAGCTGCAAGACGGCCCCGGCCTGCGCGTCGCCATGGCTCGTCACTTCCCCTACATCGCCAATCGGGGTACCTGGCCTCTTCGCGCCGATCTCGACCACTTCAACGATCTACCCGCGCGCCGTCCCAGCCTGCTCTTCGCCGCCCGTGCCTACACCCGTCCTGAATACGCCACCCTTTGGCGCACTCTCAACCCCGACCCCATTCCAGAGCTCCAACCCACCTTCCCGATTAACCAGCCGCTCCTCTGGATGACGCGCCTCTAAACGAATATCCCGCCAAGCGACGATGGATTGTCACAAAGGCGGGATACCGGTGTTCATGCAAGCGGTAAAAAATATTTACGGATTGGAAGGCGTCTGCGGAATACCGGCCCTTGGCGTGGCAGGCGCAAGCATAAAGTTCACGCCATTCACCGTGCCATTGCCGAGAACCCGGTTATACCCCGTACCCGTCGTAAAGAACTTCCCGTTATAGCCTGGGATGCCCTGGTTGTAGACGCCCGTAGCCACGCCGAGCGACTGTGAAAGTGCCAGTGTGTAGATGTACGAATTGACGTTGCCGAGACGACCCCCACCGAAACTCTGCTCGGTCAAGGCAACCAGACCCGCAAAGTCGGGAGCGGCCGCGCTCGTGCCGATCGCCCCATAATAAAAGTTGTTATAAACCTCATAGACGAAGCTGTCATCCGGATTGCACTTACCGGAGACCCCCCCGGGACAGCCGCCCATATGGCCGGCCAGATCGGGTACGGTGCGGTACTTGGAACTGCCTGTATTGGCCAGAATCTGGTACAGAGGCTTCGCAAAGACAAGGCTGGTGCCGCCGCCCGAACCCCAGACAGCGCCCGTGGCATTCGTGCCGGAGAAGATGTCCTTCGTCAATGGATCGGAATAGGCTTCTTCCCCGTAGTAAGCAGAGTTGCGCGTTACCCCCCCGTCATAGCTGGTCACGAGGTTCGTTCCGCCGACACCGGTGACGTGCGGGCTCGACGCCGGAAACTCCACCGATGCACGCATCATGCCGCAATTCGTCGGGTATGGATCGCCCGGAGCCGCGGGGAAGCAAGCCTCGGGAGCGGCGCTAAGCGCACCGGAGTCGCCCGAGGAAGCGATAAACGTGATGCCTTCCAAATTACCGATGGCGAACAGGTCATCCTGCAACTTCAGGATGTACGTATAGTCGGTACCGTTATTGTCGCCCGCGGTATAAAAGATCTCCGCGCCGCCCAGAGAGATGCTGACGATATCCGCTTTATTGTCGGTGACGATCTGCGAGAGTCCATCGATGATGGATTGATCCGACAGGTTCGGGATGTTGTAGTGAATGATCGACGCGCCGGGAGCCATGCCGCCGGCCTGCTGAAAGTCTAGGTTCGTCTCGAAGGAATCGCCGTTGAATGCCGCTCCACCATCTACGAGCACTTCAGAAAAGTTTGGAACGGGAAGCCCTTCATGGCCGAAATACTTGGCCATGTCCGCCGGGCTGTAAGCGCCGTCAACCAGAGTCGCGATCGTGACCCCCTTGCCGGTATAGCTGGTGTAGCTGGGGAACTGATACGCCTGCTTCAGATCGTCAAACCAGTAACCACCCGTGGTCGAATAGCGGTTTTCCGGCGAGGCCAGCGCATGGACATGGGTGTGCATCCGGATCGAAGCATCCAGGCCGACCACGACAGCATTCACGGCGGTCATCGCCGCGGGAGTCGTCATCGGCTGCGTCGCGGCAACGACACTCTTGCCGTTACTGAACTTACCGCTCGATAAGGCCGTTCCGAGCGCCTGCTCCGCCGCGCCCGCGTGACCGGTGACATGCAGATGATGTCCGTTGACGACTGTACTCTCAAGCCCGTATCCGGCCAGCTGGCTCTGGATGGCGGCGATCTGTTGCGACGTCGCGCCATAGCGCGCGTTGACCTGGGTGGGGGTCATCCATTTGTGGTACGACGGCGAAGACGAGTCGTGCAGGGCCTCCAGGTCGCGCTCAAGCTGCGCCCGGTGCTGGACAGGGATATACACCTCAAACGAGACCGGCTGAGTGGCTGTGGCGCGACCGGCCAGAACCGCCTTCTCTGCCGCAAGCAGAGATCTGGACGATGCAGCCAAGGAGAGGACGGTAAGTCCCGCGATGGCAAAGTTCCTGGTGCAATTCATTGAGTGTGACCTCGAACAAAGGGTTGAAATTAGGACTTCTTGAAGCGGAGCTATAGAGATGTGTCGGGTGCAAATGTGAGCCGCGATGACGCCGTTCAGAAACCGTTCCAAACGGCGGCGAGAGGTTGATTCTGAATAACGGGATGCTACCACGGGTAACATAGGAAGAGCATGAGTTTATTTTTTGCCGCCGGTTCACCCATCGCCGAGCTGTCTCCCCAGCAGGTGCGAGCGGGTTTGTTTGACAGCCTCAACAAGCTCGGTTCACGCGGCCGGGTCCTCGCCGTGCCTCCGGATTTTACCCGGATGCACTCCCGTGCCGGCAGGCTGACGGAGCTGGCATGGCAATTCTACGGCGATCGTCTGACCGATGTGCTACCCGCCCTCGGCACCCACCGCGCCATGACGGACACCGAGATTGCCTCTATGTTTGGCCGCGTTCCGCGCAGCCTCTTCCGGGTCCACGACTGGCGCAACGACATCGTCACCCTCGGCGAAGTCCCCGGTGAGTTTATTCAGCACGTCAGCCAAGATCGACTCGACTTCTCCTGGCCCGCGCAGGTCAACCGGCTGCTCCGCGATGGCGGCCACGACCTCATCCTCTCCATCGGCCAGGTTGTCCCGCATGAGGTCGTCGGCATGGCCAACGGCAACAAGAACGTCTTCATCGGCACGGGCGGTGCCCACGGCATCCATCGCTCGCACTTTCTAGGCGCGGTCTACGGCATGGAGCGCATGATGGGCCGCGCCGACACCCCCGTCCGCCGCGTCCTCAATTACGCCGGCGATCACTTCGGCCCCTTCTTGCCGCAGATTGTTTATGTCCTGACCGTCGTCGGCAAGAATGCCGCGGGCGAGCTTGCCATGCGCGGCCTCTTCATCGGCGACGACGCCGAATGCTTTGAACGCGCCGCCGAACTCAGCCTCCAGGTCAACTTCCAGATGATGGAGCGCGAGATCCGCAAGGCCGTCGTCTATCTCGACCTGCACGAGTTCAAAAGCACCTGGCTCGGCAACAAAAGCATCTATCGCACTCGCATGGCTCTCGCCGACGACGCCGAGCTGATCGTCCTTGCCCCCGGCGTCCACGAGTTCGGCGAAGATCGCGCCATCGACGGCCTCATCCGCCGTTACGGTTACCGCGGCACGCCCGCCACGCTCGCCGCTGTCAAGGTGGACTCAGAGCTCGCCGCAAATCTGAGCGCGGCCGCCCACCTCATCCATGGTTCCAGCGAAGGCCGCTTCCGCATCCGCTACTGCCCCGGCGGCCTTACAGAGGCAGAGATCGAGTCCGTCCACTTCGACTACGGCGATCTTGCCACCTACACTTCGAAATACAATCCCGCCAATCTCCGCGACGGCTGGAACATCGTCGACGGCGAAGAGATTTTCTTCATCTCTAACCCTGGTCTAGGACTCTGGGCCTACAAAGAGCGCTTCGGCACGCCGTAACTTTCCCCGATACCCGACGCAGGAGACATGCAGTGAAATGGATAGCGGCAATCTTTCCAGCAGTGCTGGCAATCATAGCCGGAGCACAGACCCCACAACTCTGGGTGGAGCAGACCGGTCAGTTTGGCGGCACCGGAGCCGAAGTCCGCGCCGTGGTCGCCGCCTCCGAAAACTGCCCAATCGTACAAGCTGACGGCCATAAACTCCCGCTCCTCGAACGCAAAGCCCCCAAAGTTATCCCCTTCCCTGTAAGAGGCTGCGGCGCATTTATTCCCTCCGGCACCAAGAAGCTCGTCTTCGGCAAGCAGACCCTTCCAATCCTCCGTCAGAAATTCGACCGCATCGTCGTTCTCGGCGATACCGGCTGTCGCCGCACTGAAAAAGAGGCCCAGAACTGCGAGACCGACTGGCCCTTCGCCAAAATCGTCGGTTACGCGGTTGAAAAACACCCCGATCTCGTCATCCACGTTGGCGACTACTACTATCGCGAAACCTGCGCCTCCAGCGAAAAACACTGCGAGAACTGGGAGAACTGGCGCAAGGATTTCTTCGCGCCCGCCGCTCCACTCCTCGCCGCCGCGCCCTGGGTGCTCGCGCGCGGCAATCATGAAAGCTGCGGCCGCGCCGCCGAAGGCTGGTTCCGCCTTCTCGACGCCGGCCCCACTCCGCTCCCTTGCATGGCGGGCCAGCCCACTGAAGCCGCACCCTTTGCCGTGACCCTTCCCGGCATTACCCTGGCCATCGTCGATAGCGCCGACATCCCCGATTCCTGGACCGCCGAACAGCGCATCGCCCAATACGGCCGGCGCGAGCGAACCGTCGCGCCCACCATCAGGCAGCCCGTCTGGATCGTCACCCACAAACCTCCTTATGTGGGCGGCCTCTACGGTAAAGGTCCCGAAGGCAAGGAGACCGTCGACGATGCCTCCCTGATCAATGTCGAGATGTTCGTCTCCGGCCACCTCCATATGTTCGGCAGCCTCAGCTTCGGCGATTCCCGCCCGGTCGAGCTGATCGTCGGCGACAGCGGCACCTCACTGCTCAAACTCGCCGCCGATCTCGACCAGGTCGAAGCCAAGATCGACCCCGCCGGCATGTTGCAGGGCGATATGGAAGTCGATGGCAAGATCGCCGGCTATAGCGGACGCGGACGCTTCGGCTATATGGTGCTCGACCGCGCGGCCAACGGCTGGACCGGCACCCTCCATGGCGTGGACGACGAAGTCCTTGCCCGCTGCTCCCTCCAAGCCCGCACCATGACCTGCGATCCCGGCACGCCGGAAAGGCCCACCGCCGCCCACTAGATTGCCCATTGCCGTCTCACCCGTTATGCTTGGCTGCAAGCCTTCGAAGGAGAGCCATCGATGCCCGAAACACTCAAGCTGCCGCGCTTCTCCCTCGGCGTCGGGGACCGCTTTGCCCGCCAGGCCGAAGCACAGCTGCAAGCCTGCGTCCTCGCCGCCGAAGCAGGCGTTACGATCGCTCCCGTCTGGAACAAGTCCAACCGCGAACACCTCATCATCGGCTCCGAACCCAGCCAAACACGCTCTGCCGCCGATGACGCCGTAGCTGCCCTTCACTGGAGAGAGCCCTATTTCCTCGACGCCGACCATATCAACCTTCACACCGTCGAACGCTTCCTCACTCCGTGCGACTTCTTCACCCTCGATGTAGCCGACCTCATCGGCCGCCCCGCCCCGCCTGAAGACATCGCCGCCTTCCTCGCGCGCCATCCTGAATTCCTCGGCATCGTGACCATCCCCAACGTCCCTGAGCCGTTCCAGACGAACGAAGCGTTCGTCACCGCCGTCGCCGACAAGTTCCTCGCCGCTATCCATCATGCGGGCGACATCTACCGTCTGCTCGTTGAGCGCAAAGGCGCGGGCACCTTCATCTCCGAAATCTCCATGGATGAGACCGCCACTCCGCAGACACCCATCGAACTGCTTATTATCCTCGCCGCGATCGCCGATGAAGGCATCCCAGTCCAGACCATCGCGCCAAAGTTCACCGGCCGCTTCAACAAGGGCGTCGATTACGTCGGCGACGTCTCGCGATTCGCCCGCGAGTTCGAAGACGATCTTGCCGCCGTCGCCTTCGCGATCAAGACTTATGGACTGCCACCAGACCTCAAACTAAGTATTCACTCCGGGTCGGACAAGTTCTCCCTTTATCCCGCCATCTACGCCGCAATCACGAAAACCGGCGCGGGCGTTCACCTCAAGACCGCCGGCACCACCTGGCTCGAAGAGATCATCGGGCTGGCCGAAGCGGGTGGCGATGCCCTCTCGCTCGCGAAGGAGATTTACCGTGAAGCCTTTGCGCGCATGGACGAGCTCTGCCAACCTTACGCCACTGTGATCGACATCGACTCCGCGCAACTGCCCGCGCCCGAAGCTGTCGCCGGCTGGACAAGCGAGCAATTCACCGCAGCTCTTCGCCACGACCAGGCCAGTCCCGCCTATAACCCCAGCCTCCGTCAGCTATTGCACGTAGGCTTTAAGGTCGCCGCCAAGATGGGCACCCGCTACCTCGATGCCCTCGATCGAAATCAATCCATCATCGCCGAAAACGTCACCGCCAACCTCTTTGAGCGACACATCCAATCCCTCTTCCTGGGGGTGACGTCATCGCAATAATCGCCGTCCTCATGGGAGTCAGCGGCTCGGGCAAAACCACCATTGGCACCCTGCTCGCCAAAAAGATGAGCGTGGTCTTCGCCGATGCCGACGACTTCCACTCCGACGCCAACAAGGCCAAGATGGCCTTGGGCCACCCGTTGACTGACGCCGATCGCGCGCCATGGCTCCATACTCTTAACGGCGTCCTCCAAAGCTGGTTCCATGCCGGTGCGGGAGGCGTCCTCGCCTGCTCCGCCCTGAAAGAAACTTACCGCGCTACGCTCTCGGCCGGAATGCCGCCAGACACTGTCCATTTCATCGTGCTCGAGCTCTCCATGGAGCAGATCGCCGCCCGCATGAAGGGCCGGCACCACGAATTCATGAACCCCGTCCTGCTCCAAAGCCAGATCGACACCCTGGAACAGCCGAAGAACGCCCTCAAAATCAAGAATGATCGCACCCCGGACGAGGTTGTCGATGAGATCGCCGCCGCCTTGCAGGAGCATAAACCATGAGCCATCCTCTTTTCGACCTTCACGGTAAGACCGCCGTCGTCGTCGGCGGTACCTCCGGCATCGGTCTCGCCATGGCTATTGGCCTCGCCGAAGCAGGTGCCGCTGTTGTCCCCACCTCACGCCGCGCCGAACAGGTGGAGACGGCCGCTCAGGCCATTGAAGCCAAAGGCGCTCAATCCCTCCGCCTTACCTCCGATGTCGGCGATCGAGCCTCTCTCCAGGCTCTTCTCGACCGGTCCGTAGCCGCCTTCGGCAAGGTAGACATTCTCATCAACTGCGCCGGCCGGATCAAGCGCGCCCCCACCGTCGACTTCCCCGAAGACCTATGGGACGACATCATGGACACGAACGTCACCGGCACTCTGCGCGCCTGCCAGATCTTCGGCAAACACATGCTAGCCAACGGATATGGCCGCATCGTCAATATCGCCTCCCTCAACACGTTCGTGTCACTGAAGGAGATCGCCGCCTATGCCGCCTCAAAAGCCGCTGTCGGCGCGCTCACCCGCTCCCTGGCCGTCGAGTGGAGCGCCCAGGGCGTAACCGTCAACGCAATCGCCCCCGGCGTCTTCCGTACCGCGCTCAATGCCGAACTCCTCGATCAAAGCGAACGCGGCAAAGAACTCCTCATGCGTACTCCGATGGCTCGCTTCGGTAAAACCGAAGAGCTGATTGGCGCGGCCATCTTCCTCAGCAGCGACGCCGGCACCTTCATCACGGGCGAAATCTTGGTCGTAGATGGCGGTTTCCTAGCCAGTGGCGTCAACCAGTAATTCACGCTACCGGCTAATCGACGACCCCCTGAGACTCGTCCTCGCGCCAAGCGCTTCTTGCCCACGCTTTCGCATCACGATAGCCGCATTCGGTGGAACGATCGTCAACAGCAGAAGAAAGATCCCAACCATCTCGGAGATATGTAGCGAGCCGATGCTGCGAAAGTACCATGTAAGGCCGATCGCGCCGATGATAGAGGCGCAGATCACGAGCATGGCTAGAGTCTTAGCCCACGGTTTTCGATCGAAGGGTAACATGCACCGGCTCCTCTCACCTACGAGCCGAACGATACTCTCAGCGGCATAGAACATGCAACGGCAGCTTGTGTGCCGCTGCACGTTCGTAACCTGCTAGCCGAGCCATTTCGGATTTGAAGCCGTCCCGTCGAAATGCGGCGTCGTCTTGAACAACTCAAACTTGCCCGTCATCGCCGCCTCCTTCGTCTTGCCTAGGATGGCCGCGACCTGCGCTTGGGTCAGCGGCTTGAAGGTCTTGGCCGCCGTCAGCGCCTGCTCCAAAATCTCCGGCTTGTCGATACCCGTAATCACCACGGAAACCGGCTGAGTCAAGCCATAGTGCAGCGCGTCCATCGGCTCTACCGTATTTGAATCCAGAATAAAGTGGTCGCCGAACGTCTTCATGGCCAACACGCCTGTACCGTGCTTCTGCGCCACGGGAATTACTTCTTTAGTAAATGACCGGAAATGTGCGTCCATCACATTGACCGGCATCTGGACTGTGTCGAAGTGGAACCCATGCTTCTCCGCCACCTCGAACATGCGAAGGTGCACCGCCGGGTCCTTATGCCCGGTAAAGCCGATGTAGCGAATCTTGCCCGCCTGCTTCGCCGCAACCGCCGCCTCGATCGCTCCGCCATCCGCGAAGATGCGGTCCGGATCTTCCATTCGCAGCACTTCATGGAACTGCACCAGGTCGATCACATCCGCCCGGAGCCGTCCCATGGACTGCTCAAGCTGCTTGTTGTACTCAGACTTCGTGCGGCCGTCCAGCTTCGTCATCAGGAAGATCTTGTCACGGTACCCGTTCCGCAGCGCCTCGCCCATCCGAATCTCGCTGATACCGTCGTTGTAATCCCAGCAGTTATCCATAAACGTGATGCCGCGATCGATTGCGCTATGAATCAGGTGGATGGAATCCTTCGGATCGTCCTGTTTGCCGATATGAAAGCCCCCCATCCCTATGGCCGAGACCGTCTCCCCCGTCGTTCCCAGCTGGCGGTAGATCATGTCCGGGGATTGCGGCCGAGTCGTCGGTTTCGTGGCGGGCGTCTGCGCCGCCGCGGAACCTGATCCTGCGACGGCGGCTACGCTGGCCGCGGTAGCGGCTTTAAGGAAGTCTCTACGTTCCATATGGAAATTCTCCTATTTACGGCTTGGATGCAAAGGAGATGCCCAAGGCTATCTATGCGCCGCCAGCGCAATCAGCGTTGCCGTGTAAGCCGCTCCGAATCCGTTATCGATGTTCACCACCGTCACATTCGGCGAGCAGGAGTTCAACATCCCCAGTAAGGCCGTCGCTCCGGCAAATGAAGCGCCGTACCCCACGCTCGTCGGTACCGCGATTACCGGGACTCCCACCAGCCCGCCTACTACCGACGGGAGCGCCCCCTCCATGCCCGCGCAGACAATCACCACATCCGCCTTGGCCAGCTGCTCCCGCTGCGCGAGCAAACGATGCAGCCCCGCCACCCCTATATCGTATAACCGCGTCACTGTCGTCCCGAAGAGCTCAGCCGTCACCGCCGCCTCCTCCGCTACCGGGAGATCGCTCGTCCCCGCGCACAGCACGGCTACATGCCCCTTCGTTTCGGCTTGGGTGGCGGGCGGTAAGGCCACGATCCGCGCGACCGCATGATGAATCGCAGCCGGTATCAGTTCCGCCACTGCCGCGAACGTCTCAGCCGAAGCCCGAGTTGCCAGTACCGCTACCCCCGTCTCCGCCATGCGCGCAAAGATCGATGCGGTTTGCTCCGGCGTTTTTCCCGCCGCGTAGATCACTTCGGGAAGCCCCATCCGCAGACTCCGGTGATGGTCGATCTTCGCGTAGCCAAGCTCCTCATACGGGAGCGAAGCCAACCGCGCCGAAGCCTCCTCCGGCGTCACCGTTCCGCGCTGCACTTCGGCCAGCATCCCAAGCAGAGCGTTCGGAGTCATCGCACTTTGCCATTAAGGTAAGCGGCGGTGGCGGCCTGCATGACCTGCTTCACGGGGACGTTGTGCTCCTTGGCAGCCCGGCGGCAGTCTTCAAACTCCGGCTGCGCGTTGAGTTCTTCACCGCGTAACGAGCCTACCTTCATCCGTACCTCACCATAAGCCGTCGGCACCGTGACATGGGCGCGATCCAGGCAAGTCCGCTGCTCGCGATGAATCCGCACTCCCAGCGTACTCGTCTCCGCCAACAGCAACCGCTGCAACGCCGCCACATGGGCCTCGTCCGCCAGCACCGTCAGCAGCGTCCCCATCCGCCCCTTCTTCATCTGTACGGAGGTACACATCACATCCTGTGCTCCCAGCACCAGCGCCCGTTCCGTCACATGGGCGAGAATCTGCGGCGAAAGATCATCAAGGGCCGTCTCCAGCAGCACAACCGTTTCTGTCGTGTCATCGGCCGAAACCCGCTCCGTCTCGCCCACGCTCAACCGAAGGACGTTTGGGAAACCCGCCGGGTTCCGCGACCCCGCTCCATACCCGATCTTGCCCACGCGCATGGCCGGCTGCGGTCCATGGATGCAATCTAGCGCCTGAAGCAAGGCCGCTCCCGTCGGCGTCACCAATTCCATCTGCACCGTGGCCGAGTACGTCGGCACCTCGCGCAGCAAGTCCGCCGTCGCGGGCGCGGGTACCGGAAACCGTCCATGCGCGCAATCCACCATCCCGCCGCCTACATTCACCGGAGACGCATACCATTTCTCTACCCCAAGCGCATGAATGCCCGCCGAAGCGGCCACGATATCGATGATTGCATCCACCGCCCCCACCTCGTGGAAGTGAATCTGATCGACCGGCACGTTATGAATCTTCGCCTCCGACGCCCCCAATAGTTCGAACGCCCGAATCGCCGTTTGCTTTACCGTTACCGCCAGCGGCGCCGATTGGATCAGTTCCCGGATCACCGTCAGCGACCGTCCATGCGTAGGCCCGTGCGCGTGCGCGGTCTCTTCATGCGTATGCGGATGCCCCGTCTTGTGCTGATGCTGTGTGCGCGGCTGATGCTGGTGCGTGTGCCCGTGGTGCTCATGCACTTCCGGTACAGGCTCGGCCAGCGCAAATCCTTCCAGCACATCCACTTTCGCCGACGAGATGCCACTCCGGTCCACCGTCTCCATTCGCAACGAAGCACCCAGGTTCATCGCTCTCGCCGCCTCATGGAGTACCTTCGGGTCCACCCCCGCACCGATCAACGCCCCCAGAAACATATCGCCGCTAATCCCGGCAAAGCAATCCAAGTACGCAATTCGCATCAATCAATCCTTCCTACTGAGCCGCCGCAATCGCCGACACAGGCAATATCGCGTTCATCGATCCCGTTCTATACCCCTGCGTGTCCAGCGTAACGAACACAAAACCGGCCGCTTGGAGCGCGGTCGTCATCGTGTCCAGCATCTCCAAACTCAAGGCGTGCGCCAACTCCTCGCGACTGATCTCAATTCTCGCAAGCTCTCCATGATGTCGCACCCGTACCTGCCGAAATCCCATTCCGTGCAGTGACTCTTCCGCCTGCTCTACCTGGCTCAGCGTCTCGCGCGTTACCGGCCGGCCATACTCTACCCGCGATGCCAGGCAAGCCGACGCCGGTTTATCCCAAATCCGCAGCCCAGCCTCACGCGCCAGAGACCGAATCTCCATCTTGGTCAGCTGCGCCTCTACCAGCGGAGCCACCGCGTGGTGCATCGCCGCCGCCTTCTGCCCCGGCCGGAACTCTCCGCCGTCGTCCAGGTTCATCCCATAGGCCAGATGAGCAAACCCATGCGATTTTCGGAATGCCTCCATCTGGGTGAACAACTCATCCTTGCAATGGAAACAGCGTTGGCTGTCATTGCGCTGATAGTCGGGGTTTGTAAGCTCGTCCGTTGAAAGTATATGGGTCGGGATGCCATGCTCCGCCGTGAATGCCAGCGCCGCCGCCAGCTCCGTCCGTGGCAGCGAAGCCGAATCGGCAATCACCGCCAGCATCTTGTCTCCGATAGCCTGATGCGCCGCATAGGCCAGAAACGCTGAATCGGTGCCTCCCGAATACGCCACCAGTACCGATCCGAGGCTGGTCAGCGTCGTCTTGAGCAGTGAGAGTTTGGCGGCAAGTTCCATGAGGAAGATTGTAGAGGAATCCAAAGCATTATGGCTCAGGGCAGGATGCGCTCGCCCTGAGCCGTGTCATCTTTAGTCGCTCGAAGCAATTAGCGATGTCCGCCGCCGCCACCGTGAAAGCCGCCGCCACCGCCCGTGCTTCCATGAAAGCCGCCGCCGGCTACTCCCGTTGAATGGACGCCAACTGAAGTACCGATGGGACCTCGAAACCCACGCCCGCCGTATCCACGATACCCGTAGCCGCCATAGCCGTAGCCGCCGAAACCTCCGCCATAAAGGAAATAAGGCGAGTAGAAGTTATAGCCGAAGGGACTTCCGTAGAATCCGGCACCAGGCAGCCACGTATAGCTATAGATCGAAGGACTCCACAGCCAGCCGGACGCGTACCCTCCACCATAGCCATATCCGGGATCTTCCGCGTAGCTGCGAGCTAGATTTAAGTTTGCCTCTCCCAGGTAGCCGGACCGCAGACTACTCCACTTGTAGAGCGCATCGCTATCCTCCGCCTGATTGCGATCGAAGCCGGCGCTCTTCGCGGTCTCGCCGGTCAGCATCAGCTGCTTGCCTTCCTTTACCTTGGTGGCCTTTTCGTTCGACTGAGGAGTCAATGTCTCAAACGCGGCAGCTTCGCCTTTGAACACCCGCAGCGTGTTGCTCGCGGCATCGAACTCATACAGCCCGTTCTTCAGTAATTGGGCCTGGCCCTGTCCGACGTCAATCAAAATATCGTTCTGCTTGTAAATCTGATCGACTTCAACCGTTGCACGGCCTTGCGTCAGTTGCACCTCGGTATGGGTGAGGTCCGGCGTCACCATCTTAGCGGTGGAGTTGTTGTCCAGCCGCAAGAATATTCCAGGAGTCAGCAAAACCTCAGCTTTGCCCGTAGCGGTCGCCAGATATTGTCCGACCCCCATCTCAGAATGGCCGACGGACTTCGGCGTGAGCTGCTGTCCTTCAAGAGAGGCCTGGCCCTCAATGTAATTAATCGTTCCTGGGCGGGCTGAGACTGCGTTTTGTGCAAGTAAAACGGGCGCAGAGAGAGTCGCCAGGGTAAGCAGAAAATGCGTTGCCTTGAGCCTTGGCATATCAAATAACCTCTGTTACTTAGATGTAACGATTGGTAAAACGTCACATTGCTACAGCCCCTCAAATAGATCGACGGTCAAACGCGTGGGCTCGGGCAGTTCGCTTGCAATGAGCGTGTAGAACTCCTCCCCGCCGTATCGCGCGAAGATGTCCTTCGTCTGCTCCATCAGCGGTGCCTGCGAGGTATGCGCCTCAAAAGCCGTCCTCTTTCGCTCTCGCACACTCTCGATATCAAGTTTCACGCTCCAGGGCGCGGGCAGCGGAGCTTGCCGATCCGGTATCAGGAAGTTTGTACTTAGATAAAAAAGCCGCCGAGATTGAAATACATTCGCCAGCTGCGGATACCGCTTCTCCCGCCCGGCCCAATGGAACGCCGCCGTCGTCAGGCTCGATACCATCATGTGGTCGGCATGGGTGTTTAGCCCGCCATCACCGCCGAAGGTGATGACCACATCCGGCCGGAACCGCCGCATCCGCTCCACCAGCCGCCCCGCCGCCCGCGTAAACTCGGCAAACTCCAGCCGGCCATCTTCATAGTCCATCAGCTCATGGTGCGTCACGTCCAGCACCCTGCACGACGCCGCAAACTCCTCTCGCCGCATCTTGCCCAGCTCCGCGCCCGACCCCGCCTCACCTCGGTGCGTCGCCGCCTGCCCATCCGTCATGCAGACGACATAAGTCTCCACGCCACGCTCCGCCGCCAGCGCCAACGCTCCGCCAAACCCAAAGCACTCGTCGTCCGGGTGGGCGACCACACACATCAGCTTCAAGCTCAATCCATCTCCTCCAACTCCATCTGCTCCGCACAAGGCGCAAAGCTCCGGCGATGCAGATTGCACGGACCATGCTCCGCCAGTGCACGCCGGTGCTCCGGTGTGGCATATCCCTTGTGCGAGGCCAGCCCATACACCGGATGACGTTCATGCAGCTCCCGCATCAATCCGTCGCGATACACCTTCGCCACCACGGACGCGGCCGCGATTGACAAGCTCAACGCATCTCCGTAGATCAGCTTCGTCTGCGCGCACCCGTGGTCAAGCCGCATGGCATCGATCAGTAGATGGTCAGGCTCCAGACACAGCCCATGCACCGCCAGAAGCATCGCCATCCGCGTGGCTTGGTAGATGTTGATCCGGTCGATCGTCTCCGCGTCCACTTCAGCCACGCTCACCGCTAACGCCTGCCCGCGCACCTCGGCGTCCAGCCGCTCGCGATCCTCGCGCGGCAGCTGCTTGGAATCCTTCAGCCCAGCCGCCGACAGACGCCCCATCCCCCGCGAGCACTCCGGCAGGATCACCGCCGCCGCCACGACCGGCCCGAACAGCGCACCGCGCCCTACTTCATCCACCCCGGCGATCCGCACATAACCGCGGTACCGCAACGCTTGTTCCGGCGCGTCGCTGCATACCAGCTGCTTCAACATGCGCTGCTTCGCCGTTGCCTTCGTAACCGTCTTGTCGCGTCCGTAAACCGTACCCATACTGCCCTTAGTCTAGAGCAAGCCGTTGCTCTTCCGTCTGCCGCTCACGTAGGAAATCCCCGCTCCGCATCGCACAAGGGTGCGGTCGCTCACCGCAACTGAAACTCCGGCGACCCCATCACCAGCGCCGTCAACAAATTCAACGTATCGTTCGGATTTGCCCCCGCGGGCTGCTGTGCCAACTGCTTGTGGATCAGTTCATTCGTCTTCGCCGACACCTCGCCCCCAATCAATGACGCCTCCAGCACTCGCAGCACCACCTCCGGTCCGGCTTCTGGGACACCGCTCGTCATGGAAGCCGGAGTTATTTTCGCCGCACCCGCGGCTTGAGAACCGGCCGGCAGCGACATCAGTCCAAGCGCCAATACGTGCCCCGAATCGAACTTCTGGTTGGCATACTTCCCGTTCGTCAGCGCGTAGCAGAAGTTCAACCGGTCCACCAGCGCCCCCGTATTCATCCAAGTCTCCGCCGTAACGTAGTACCCGGTCGGCGGCAGCGCATAGTAGAGCGGCATGCCCATGCTCTTGATTGTGTTCACCAAAGCGTTCGGGTTGGCCGGGTCGGTGGCAGTCGTCCGAAACGCCGACGCCAGGAACTCTAGCGGCGTCTTCACCTTGTTGCGAAAGTACTTCCTTGAGTTGAACTCCGGCGAACCCGCCATCGTCCGCAGCACCGTCTTGATATCGCCATCGGAGGCCAGAAAGCTCTTCGCCATCCGGTCAACCAGCGCGGGCGGCGGCTCATCCGCCACAAACCGCTGCGCCAAGAGGTAGGAGATAAAATGCGCCGTCTGCGGTTTGGCCGCCAACAGGCTCAGCGCGGTCATCCCCTGCCGCATTCCATCCGGCGGAGCCGTGTCCGGAATCGTCGTCCCGAACCAGGCCTTCGCTCCCGGCTCATGCCGCCGAGGATCGAACAGGAACGGCCCACCCTGCCC